>JBJSZP010000285.1:0-3380 GCA_046090365.1 Planctomycetia bacterium | reverse complement strand
CGTCGGAGAGCTTGTTGGCCGCGAGCGTGTCGTTCACCGCCTTGGCGACGGTGGCCTTCGAGAGCGGGATCTCGAGGCAGATCGCCCGGGCGCTCGCCCACAGGCGGTCGAGGTGGGCGTCGAGCCGAAACACCTTGCCGCCGTAGCTGCGCAGGCCCTCGAACACGCCGTCGCCGTAGAGCAGGCCGTGGTCGAAGACGCTGACTTTCGCCTCCTCCTCGGGCACGAGGCGGTCGTTCATGAAGATGATGCGGGGCATGCGCTCGTCCGGGGGAGGGCAGGGGAAGGGGGCGCGGTTCAGACGCTCGCGACGCGGCCGGCGGCCAGCCGCACGATCCGGGCGGCCCGCCGCGCGATCGCCATGTCGTGCGTGACGAGCACTATAGAAAGGCCGTCTCCGCGGTTCAACTCGCAGAGCGTGTCGAGGATTCCCGCACCGCTCTCCTCGTCGAGATTGCCGGTGGGCTCGTCGGCGAGGAGCACCCGCGGCTCGGCCACGAGCGCCCGTGCGATCGCCACCCGCTGCATCTCGCCGCCGGAGAGCTGGCGGGGCTTGTGGTGGAGCCGGCCGCCGAGGCCGAACCGCTCGAGCAGCCCACGGGCCCGGGCCCGGGCGGCGGCGCCCTCTTTGAGCCAGGCGGTCAGCGAGTGCCGCACGTAGAGCGGCGCGAGGACGTTTTCCAACGCGTCGAGCTCGGGGAGGAGATGGTAGGCCTGAAACACCATGCCGATCGCGGTGTTGCGCAGCCGGTCGCGGCGGGCGCCGGGCAGGTCGTCGACGCGCTGGCCGCCGATCCACACCTCCCCCGCGTCGGGCGCGTCGAGCAGGCCCATGAGGTGGAGGAGCGTGCTCTTGCCAGAGCCGCTCTGGCCGATGATCGACACGAACCCGCCCGGCTCGAGGTCGAAGTCGACGCCGCGGAGCACATCCAGCCGGCCGCCGCCGGAGCGATAGCTCTTGCGCACGCCGCGCACCTGCACGAGGCTCGCGCCGGCCGCCGGGTCAGTCATGCCGCAGCGCCTCCACCGGATGCAGCCGCGCCGCCCGCAGGGCCGGCAGCACGCTCGCCGCCACCGCGATCGCCACCGCGCCGGCGATGATCCAGAGGACCGTCGCCGGGTGCACGATCGTGGGAATCTTGAAGAAGTAGTAGATCGAGGGGTCGAACACCCGCTCGCCGGTGAACCACTCGACGGCCGCGCGGATGCGGTTGATGTTCCAGGTGATCGCGAGGCCGAGCGCCAGGCCCGCGCCGGCCCCCACCGCCCCGAGGAACAGGCCGTAGCCGAGGAAGATCCCCGCCACGCCGGTGGAACTCGCCCCGAGCGACTTGAGGATCCCGATGTCGCGGGTCTTCTCGACGACGATCATGAAGAAGATCGCGAGGATCCCGAACCCGGCCACCGCGATGATCATGAACAGGAGGATGTTGAGCACCGCCATCTCCATGTCGACGGCCGAAAGGAGCGGCCCCTGCTTGTCGCGCCAGGTGGAGATCGAATACAGCTCGGCCGGAAACGCCTTCCGCAGCCGGTCGCGCACGAGATCGAGATCGTCCTCGTTCTTGAGCTTCACCTGGATCGAGTTCACGCTGGGGATCCCGGTCTGGGGGTCGATCATGCCCCGCATCCGCTGGAGGGCGGCGATCGGCACGAACACGAAGTTGGAGTCGTATTCGCTCATCTTGCTCTCGTAGAAGTCGACGATCGTGAACGTGTCGCTCACGGCCTTGGGGGGCGTGCCGGCGGTGGGAAACGTGATCTTCACGTCGTCGCCGGGAAGCACGAGAAACCGGTCGACGCCGGTGGAGTCGCGGAAGCTCGCGAGACCGATGCCGGGCACGATGCCGGTGAACTGTTCCTTGGCCGGGTCCATCGTGCGGCCCTCCTCGGGGCGGGCGGTCTTGAAGGGATCCTGCCGGGCGGCGGCTCCGCCGGCCTCTGCCGGCGCGTCGGCGTCTGGCTTCTTGTCGTCTGTCGCCGCGGCCGGCGTCGTGGCCGCGAGCACCGCGTCGACCTGCTGATCGACCGGGCGGACGGGTTCGCCGGCGGCCTTCTCCTGTGCCTCCTGCCGCTCGCGCCACAGCCGCTCGCGCTCCACCCGCATCCGGCGGTGCGGCCAGCCGGCGTTCTCGAGCGCCGGTCGCGTGGGGCCGGGGGTTTCGGTCTGGCTGTCGAGCGTGTCGTAGCCGCCCTCGCGGAGGTCGAAAGACAACTGTGAGCGGTTGGCGGGATGCTGCAGGTAGCGGCCGAAGTCGCTCGCCGCGGCGTGCGACGTCTCGTCGATGCCGATGAACATCACCTGGCGGGTCACCCACTGGCCACGCACCTGGAAGGAGAGCATGGCCGGCACCGCCACCGTGGGCGTCATGCCCGCGATCGTGTCGCCCGCCGCGCGGCGGATCTCCTCCATGTGCCAGGCCGGATCTTGGAAGCCCGAGAGCGAGTGGCTCTCGAATACGATGTCGGACAGGATTCCGTGGATCCGCGTCTGCATCTCGTGGGAGAAGCCCGCCATCACGGCGTTGACGACGATCATCGTCGCCACGCCGAGCGTCACGCTGATCACACTCGCCAGCGCGATCCAGCGCGTGCGGAGATACCGCCAGCAGAGCAGGAGTTTGTACATGGGCGGGACGGGCTCGAGCCTGTCCTACGTGTGGGGCCGGTGGATCGGAAACAGGATCACGTCGCGGATGCTCGCCGAGCCGGTGAGAAACATCACCAGCCGGTCGATGCCGATGCCGAGGCCCCCGGCCGGTGGCATGCCGTGCCGCAGGGCCTTGAGAAAATCGGTGTCCATCCTGGCCATCGACTCCTCGGCCGGGAGGCCTGCGAGCTGCGTGCGGAACAATTCCTCCTGGAGGTCGGGATCGTTGAGCTCGGTGTAGGCATTGGCGAGCTCCATCCCGGCCACGTAGAGCTCGAACCGCTCGGCCACGTGGGGCGCGCCGGCCTTCCGCTTGGTGAGCGGGCAGACGGCCGCTGGATAGTCGATCACGAAGATCGGGCCGGAGAGTGTCTTCTCGACGGTGGCCTCGAAGAGGTCGCTCTTCACCACGTCGGGATGGCGATTGGCCGTTTCGATGCCGCGGGCCGCCGCCGCCGCGGCCACGCTCCCCGGGTCGGCCGGATCGCAGCCGGCGACCTCGCGGAGCAGGTCGTCGTAGCGCGCCCGGCGGAAGGGGGGCGTGAGGTCGACGGTGTGGCCGAGAAACTCGAACCGCGCGGGCGTGCCCGCGGCCGCCGCCGCCTCGACGAGGATCGCCTCGGTGAGAGCCATCATGGACGAATAGTCGCCGTAGGCCTCGTAGGCCTCGAGCATCGTGAACTCAGTGTTGTGCCGCGGGCTCACGCCCTCGTTGCGATACACGCGGCCG
>JBJSZP010000284.1:0-1379 GCA_046090365.1 Planctomycetia bacterium | reverse complement strand
GGAGCGAGCGCAGCCATGGATGGCGAAAGCGAAGCGGACACGCAGAGAGCCGAGGCCGGGAGGGCCGAGGCGAACGTCAAGCGAGAGGGCGTGGGCAGTCACGAGCCGGCGCGTCTCATTGGCCCAGGGCATCGACAGGCTCAAGCCTGTCTTACAGCAACGTCTCGGCGAGGCGGTCGACGAGGGCTTCGGCCACGTCGGGCTCGGCGCCGAGGCGCGATGCCACGATCCACTCGATGGCCGGATGCCGCTCCCGCGCTGTCGCCACGGCCGCCGCCACCTGGTCTTCCACGTGGCCGCGAAACAGGAGGTGCGGCTGCACGACGATGCGCTTCACGCCCGGCTCCATGGCGGCTGCCTCGAGGGCCGCGGGCAGACGAGGCTCCGCGGCCGCGACGAAGCCGAAGCCGACGCGGGCACACGCGAGATCGTGCGGACAGGCGTCGGGGGCGACGGCGAACGTGGCGCCGGTGAACGCGAGCAGTTGCCCGAGCGCCTGCGGGTCGCTCGAGCCGCGGCCGATCATCACGAGGCTCGTAGCTGCAGCCGTCACGGGCTCGCGGCCGCGGACGGCCTGGCGCCGGCGGCGGCGGGCGAGCTCCACGATCCGCGGATGAGAGCCGAGGGCCGCCGCCTGCCGCACGGCGACGCCGGCGGCCTGCCCGCCCGCGGCGAGCGCCTCGGGGATGTCGCGCCGCGCGTGGCCGGCCGTGAAGAGCAAGAGCGGCGCGGCGACCACTTCGCGGCAGCCGCGGGCGGCGAGGGCCGCGAGCGCGTCGCCGATCGACGGGCCGATCACCTCGAGGAAGCCCACCTCCACGGGCACGCCCGGCAAGAGTTCCGCCACGAACCGGCCCACCGCATGCGTCTCCGCCGCGCCCACGGGGTCGGCCGTGCCGTGGCCGACGATGATCACGCCGGCTCCGGCGATCGCTGCGGCCACGTCGCTGCGCGGCGCGAGCGCGGCCCCGGGACGGCGCACGACCGGCAGCGGCAGGCGACGCGTCACGGCCGCGCGCCTTCCCCCGCCGCGCGGGGCCGCAGGGCGGCCACGACGAGGAGCGTGGCCACCGCCGCGGCGTACGGCAGCGTGCGTGAGGGATGGAGCGCGAAGAGGAGCGATCCTGCGAACGGCCCGAGGATCCGCCCCAGCGAGGCGAACGACTGGTTGACGCCGAGCACCTCCCCCTGCCGGTTCGGGTCGGCGTTGCGGGAGATGAGGGCCGACACCGACGGGTTCACGAACGCGAAGCCCACCACCGCCACCGAGGCCACGGCATAGAACACCTTCTCGAGCACCGGCGGGATGCCGCTCGCCGCATCGCGGTGGACGAGCCACGCGACGACGCCCAGGCCGCCGAGGCCCACGATCATGAGGG
>JBJSZP010000283.1:0-2053 GCA_046090365.1 Planctomycetia bacterium | reverse complement strand
GCTGTCCACGCCGCGGCCATGGGCGAGCCATGAAGAGCCATCACATCCTGATTGCCGGACTGCTGCTGTTTCTCACCGGCGTCCAGTTCCGCATGGTCGAGTCGTTCACGCTCAGTGAACCTTCGAGCCATTTCGTCTCGGCGCAACTGGGGGCCGGCCCGCAGCAGCAGATGGCGGCGTGGGGCAACGCCCCGGGCCGGAAGGTCGTCGAACCGCCACGCTGGCTGGGGCTGGCGCTGATGTCGGTGGGCTCGGTGCTCACGCTCAAGGGCATCGCCCTCACCCGCGGCCGCTAGAGCTCGGGGCGGGCATCCCGCCTGCCTTGGGCTCCCACTCACTCACGGTAGGCCTTCGGGCTGCGGCCCACCCAGCGCTTGAACGCGCGGGAAAACACCGAGGCATCTTCGAAGCCCACCTGCCGCGCGATCGATTCCACCTTGTCATCCGTGGCCGAGAGCAGGTGCTGGGCCCGCTCGATCCGTAGCGACGTCAGATGCTGCATCGGGCTGCGACCGAGGTCGCGGAGGCAGACGCGCCGAAACTGCTCCTTGCTGGCGTCGAAGCGGGCCGCGAGCGATTCGAGCGTCCATTCCGCCGCGAGGTCGGCCGCCACCTCTTTCCACACGGCCCACAGCCGCTCGTCGACCTGCCAGGGCTGCGCGATCCGCTTCGCCTCGCCGTGGGCCAGTGCCACCCAGTGGTGCACGAGCCGCGGGTCGCGACCACCCTCCCACTCGGCCCGCAGGCCCGACACGACCCGCCATAGCACCTCGCCGTCGCACTTCACGCGCACCGGTGAGCCGGCCGATACGAGCGGCCGGACGTGCTCGGGCTCGTCGTAGCGGATCCAGGCGAACAGCCACCGCGAATTGGGCACGGCATGAAACGCGTTCAGCACGCGCGGCGGGGCGAGGCACGCCACTCCCTTGCGGCTCGACTGCCAGCGGCCGTCGCGGAGCACCTGCCCGCGACCCTCGTGGCACACCATGAAGAAGCTCCCCGTGGGCCGCACGCGCACGCGGCTGTAGGGCGCAGCGGTGTCGGCCAGGCCGAGCCGCTTGATGCGATGCACGGCGAGCTCCGGGCAGTCGTCGCAGGCAAGCGACCAGAGCCGGCTGCCGGAGCCGTCGACGGTCGTCTCGGCAAGGTTGAGATGGATGTCGCTCATGGCCCACTCCTTTTCGCGAGTCTACGTGCGACCCAAGGCGGCTTCCCACGGATTTCGCGATCCGGCCAAGTCTCCGAAACCGCCGTTGGTTTTCGGTCATCAAGACGCGCATTTTCGTCATGGACGGGCCGGAAACGGGTACTAGGCTTGAAATCGAGGAATCGGGTCCACGTTTCTGCACGCGAGGGAGTTGGTCATGGGGATCACAGCCGTCATCCGTGACGCATGTGTCGTGCGCAGCGGATTGGTTCGCCGGACTGCCCTCGTGGTTGCACTCGGCGGGATGTTCTTCGCCGCGCCGACGCAGCCCGCCTCGGCCCAGACCTACACCTGGTCGGGCACCAGCGCCCTCTGGAACACGACCAACTGGATCACGTCTTCCGGCACGACGACGTTCCCCGCCGGAAGTTCCGGCACGAACACGGCGATCATCGACGCGGGCACGGTGTCGTTCGCACAGAGCGACACTTTCGGCAACGCCGCCACCACGTCTTCTCCCGTGATCCGAATCGGCTCCGGCGGCACGCTCGCGAGCGGTGGATTTTTCAACTCGATTTGGGGCATGAACCTAAACGGCGGCACGCTTCTCACCAACGGCGGAGTGTCCTCGTCTTTCGGTTCGTTCCAACTGGCCGGCACGCTGACCGTCGATGGCACGACGGCCTCCTCCATCAACCTCGGCGGCGGATCGAACAACCAGATCAACGTCGGCGGGAACGGCAACCTCACGCTCACCCTCGACGTGGCGGACGTCACGAGCAGCACCGCCGCCGACCTCACGATCGCGCCCGTCCTTCAGAATCCCACCTTTGGCGCGGGTGCGCTCACGAAGACTGGCGCCGGCACGCTCATCCTCTCGGCCGCAAACACCTACACGGGCGCCAC
>JBJSZP010000282.1:0-6238 GCA_046090365.1 Planctomycetia bacterium | reverse complement strand
CCGACGCAGGCCGGCTGGGAACAACGGTCTACGGCCTGCCCGAGCTGTTTCGCGAGCGGATCGCCAAAGCCAAACTCGTCGCCAACCCGGGCTGCTATTCGACGTCGGCGATCCTGCCGCTCGCGCCGCTCGTGAAGAGCGGGAAGTTTCACCTCGACGACGTGATCATCGACTCCAAGAGCGGCGTCAGCGGCGCGGGCCGCTCGCCGAAACTGATGACTCATTTTCCTGAGTGCAACGAGAGCATGTCGGCCTACAGCGTGGGCCGGCATCGCCACACGCCCGAGATCGAGCAGGTGCTCGCGCGGCACGCGGGCATGCGGCCCGAGGTGATCTTCACGCCGCAGCTGGCGCCGATGGACCGCGGCATCCTCTCCACGATCTACATCCGGCCGAAGCAGGCGATCGGCGAGGCCGACGTGATGAACCTCCTCCGCGAGGCCTATGCCGGCGAGCGGTTCGTGCGCGTCGTCGACCATCTGCCGGCCACGAAGGACACCGTCGACACAAATTTCTGTGACGTCACCGCCCGCGTGGTGCGTGGCCGGGTGCTCCTCATCAGCTGCCTCGACAACCTCGTGAAGGGCGCCGCCGGAGCCGCCGTCCAAAATCTCAACTGCGCCTTCGGCCTGCCCGAATCGCTCGGCCTTCCCTGAACCACCCCATGAGCATCACCGAAACGCCCGTCCGGCTTCCGATCCCCCCGTTGCCCAAGGGATTTCGCGTCGCGGGGGCCCATGCGGGCCTGAAGCGCAACCCCACCCGCGAAGACATCTCGCTCGTCGTCTCCGACCTGCCGGCCACCGCGGCCGGCGTCTACACGACGAACCTCGTGTTCGCGGCGCCCGTGGCCTTCGACCGTGCCCGCACGCCCGGCACCGGCTTTCGGGCGATCGCCGTCAACTCGGGCAACGCGAATGCCTGCACCGGCACCCGCGGCCTCGACGACGCCGCCGCGATGGCCACGTCGGCCGCCGCCGCGCTCGGCGTGCCCGCGGAGAGCGTGCTCGTGCTCTCGACCGGGATCATCGGCGAGTTTTTGCCGCTGGCGAAGATCGAGAAGGGCCTCGCGCTCGTCGCTGGCCGGCTCGCAACCGACGCCGACACGGTCGTGACCGCCGCCCGCGGCATGATGACCACCGACACGCGGCCCAAGCTGTCGGGATCCTCGTTCCGCGCGGGCAAGACGTCGTGCACGCTGTTCGGCATGGCCAAGGGCGCGGCGATGGTGGGCCCGCGCATGGCGACGATGCTCGGCGTGATCCTCACCGACGCGGCGCTCGAGCCGGCCGACGCCCAGCGGCTGCTCGGCGAGGCCACGGAGCAGACGTTCAACTGCGTGAGCGTCGACGGCCACACGAGCACCAACGACACGGTCCTGCTGCTGGCCAACGGTGCCGCGGAGGCCAAGCCGCTCTCGGGCGCCGGGCTCGACGCATTCGCCAAGGCGCTCAAAGACGCATGTGAGGCCCTCGCCCGCGAGATCGCCGACGATGGCGAGGGGGCGACGCACGTCCTCCGGATCGAGGTCACCGGCTGCCGCACCCGCGACGACGCCCGCGAGATCGCCCGGGCGGTGGCCGACAGCCCGCTCGTGAAGACGGCCGTCCACGGGGCCGACCCCAATTGGGGGCGGATCGTGTCGGCGGCGGGCTATTCCGGCGTGGCCTTCGACCCAAACGGGCTCGTGCTCCGGCTCAACGGCACGCTCCTCTTCGAGCGGGGCCAGCCGGTGGCATTCGACGCCGATGCCGTCTCGGCCTCGATCAAGGCGGCCCGGGAAACGCTCATCGAGCTCTCCCTGGGAACCGGGCCCGGCTCGATCCGCTTCTACTCCAGCGACCTGACGGCGGAATACGTCCACCTGAACGCGGACTACCACACCTGATCCGCCTATACTTCCGCTGGTGGCGGCGGGCCGATGTCGCCTTGACTCGGCCGGCCCGAAAATGTTTGCTTTGCCCAGTTTCCCGCCCCGGAGCCCCTCGTTCCCCATGCCGATCGCCCCCGCCATCCGCCCGCCCGTCGTCGCCGTCGACCCGGACGAAGACGATCTCGAAGAAGACGAAGACCTCGACGTCGGCCAGCCTCTGCCCGAGGAGGAATCGAGTTTCGACGACTTCGACGACGATTTCGACGACGACTTCGAGGAGGAGGCGAACGATCCCGACTGGGACCACCCCGAGGAGCCGGAGCCGGCCCCGCCGCCCGGCAAGGCGCCGGGGAAGAAAAAGTAGCACCCGCGGTCGGAGCGTCCGATGGCAGGCACCCGCACGAGCGACTGGTTCGGCCGGCTGAGCCAGCTCGACTTCGACATCGACTTCTTCGAGAAGCTGCTCGCCCGCAACGGCGACTCGGTGGAGGTGCTGCGGACGCTCGGCGAGCTCGTTGCCAAGAAGGGCGACGTGCGGCGCGCTCTCGAAATCGACCAGCGGCTGGTCGCGCTCCTGCCCAACGACTTCCTGGCCCGCTACAATCTCGCCTGTTCGCTGGCTCTCGCAGGCCGGCCCGACGAGGCGATCGATTCGCTCTCCTCTGCCATCCTGCTGGGCTACGACGACCTGGCGCACCTCGAGGTCGATCCCGACCTCGACTCGTTGCGTGAGCGGCCCGACTTCCGGGCGCTGCTCGGCCACGAGTGACGGGCGGACGCGCCCGGCACTCGTGAGGGCAAGGCATGCTCGACCAATACGACAAGATCACGGAAGCCTGCGCCACCATCTCGGCGAAGTGGCCGCACACGCCCGCCGTGGGCATCATCCTCGGGAGCGGCCTCGGCGGCGTCACCGCCGCGATCACCGACAAGGTTTCGATTCCCTACGACGCGATCCCGCACTTCGCCCGCTCGACGGCCCACGGCCACTCGGGCCAACTCGTCTGCGGGAAGCTCGAGGGCGTCCCCGTCGTGGTGATGGAGGGCCGGCAGCACGCCTACGAGGGTTATCCGCTCGCCCAGATCACGTTTCCCGTGCGGGTGCTCAAGCGGCTCGGCGCCGGGCGGCTCGTGGTCACGAACGCCTGCGGCGGCCTCAACCCGACCTACCGCACCGGCGACCTGATGGTGATCGACGACCACATCAACCTCCTCAACGGCAATCCGCTCATCGGCATCAACGACGATCGGCTCGGGCCGCGGTTTCCCGACATGTCGGCCCCCTACACGCCGCGGCTCGTCGACGAGGCGCTCGAGGTGGCCCGGCGGGAGAACTTCGCGGCCCACCGGGGCGTGTACGTGGCCGTGACGGGGCCGAACCTCGAGACGCGGGCCGAATACCGGTTTCTCCGTGTCATCGGCGCCGACGTGGTGGGCATGTCGACGGTGCCGGAGGTGATCGTGGCGGTGCACTCGGGGCTCGAGGTGCTCGGGATCTCGGTGATTACCGACATGTGCCTCCCCGACGCGCTCGAAGTGGCCACGGTCGAGAAGATCCTCGCCGTCGCCCGCTCGGCCGAGCCCAAGCTCCGCGCCCTCGTCACGCAGGCCGTCCGCTCCGCCTGAGTGTAAAAAGCCAGGAGCGGAAGCGAAGGGGTTCCCCGCCTACAGCCCGATCTGGCGGCGCCGCGCGTCCATTGCCCGCCGATACTCCGCCCGCATCGACCGCTCCTCGGGCGTCGTCTGGTCGATGCGTCGCTTGATGCGCTCGTTGCGGCCGTCCTCCGTGCGGGAGATCGACACGGGCCCACCACCGCCTCCGGGCCCCTGCTGGCCGCCTGGGCCGCCATTGCCCGCCTGCGTGCCGCTTGCGGCTTGCGTTGGCCGACCGCGCTCCGCCTGCTCGGCCTCCCGCGCCTGTCGGCGGGCCTCCTCCGCCTTGATCCGGCGGTCGAGCTCTGCCTGCCGCTGCGCCGGCGGAAGCTGGAAGTACGACGCCATCTCGGCCCGCTCCCGCGCTTCAAAGAGCCGGCCCATCTGTTCGCCGACCTGCGCGCGGTATTCCCGGGGCACGTCCCGGAGTTTTTCTCTCACCGCCCCGAAGCTCGGGGCCGACGCGAAGGGGACCTCGCCCCTGGCCACGCGGGCATATTCCGCCACCTGCTGATCGACGAGTTTTTCGACGTCCGCCACGGCCCGCGGCGGCGAAAAGAAGCTGAGGCCCCACCCCAGGGCCATCAGGCACAGAAGAATCAGGCTGATCGCCGCCGCTCGCCGGGCCATGCGGCCGCCCGCCGACCGCTCGTCGCGCTCTTTCGCCAGGGCAGCCACCATCCGACGGCGGTCAGCCTGCGACATCATGGCTCTGGCTCCACAGGTGCTTTCGGGGCGCGGCCGGCCACCGGCCGCACGGAGTCTTGAACGCCCTGGAGGCCGTGAGGTTGCGAGCCCCTGTGGCTGCCGCGGCGGCCCCGGTAGGATTGCGAGTTTACGGCCGTTTTCCGCCCTTTGCCCCCGCCATCATCGCCGATGTTCGAACCCGTCCGCGGCAAGCCCGACTTCCCCGCTCTCGAGAAGACGATCGCCGCTCTGTGGCGCGACCGCGGCACGTATGAAAAATCGCTCGCGCAGCGGCGCGGGGCGCGGCGGTTCGTGTTTTACGAGGGACCGCCGACGGCCAACGGGATGCCGCATCCCGGCCACTGCCTCACCCGCACGATCAAGGATCTCTACCCGCGCTACCGCACCATGCGGGGCGAGTATTGCGAGCGAAAGGCCGGCTGGGACACCCACGGGCTGCCCGTCGAGGTGGAGGTATGCAAGGAACTCGGCATCCACTCGAAGGCCGAGATCGAGGCCTACGGCGTCGAGCCCTTCATCCACAAGTGCCAGGAGAGCGTGTGGCGCTACATGAAGGAGTGGGAGACGCTCACCGAGCGGATCGGCTTCTGGATCGACCTCTCGCAGGCCTACGTCACCTACCACCGGTCGTTCGTGGAGAGCGTGTGGTGGGCCCTCGCCGAACTGTTCAATCGCGGCCTGCTCTACCAGGGCCACAAGATCGTGTGGTGGTGGGCCCAGGGTGGCACCGCGCTTTCGAGCGGCGAGGTGGGCCAGGGCTACAAGGAGGTGGCCGACCCGAGCGTGTACGTCGCCTTCCCGCTCCTCGACGACGCCGGCCAGCCGACGCGTCGCAGCCTCGTGGCCTGGACGACGACTCCCTGGACGCTGCCGTCAAACCAGTTCGCCGCCGTGAAGGCCGAGCTCGAATACGTCGTCCTCCGCGAGGCTGGCGTGGCCGACGCGCCCGAATACGTCGTCGCCGAGCCGCTCGCCGCCGCCCTCGGCGAAAAGATGAAAAAACAGTTCGACGTCGTCGACCGCCTGCCCGGATCGGCGCTCGTCGGCCGGTCGTACCTGCCGCCGTTCGACACGTTTCGCCCCGCGGGCACGCCGCGCATGGCCCCGCTCTTGGCCGGCGGCGAGGCCCCGGTCGCCTGGCGGGTGGTCGCCGCCGACTTCGTGACCACCGACTCCGGCACGGGCGTCGTCCACATTGCGCCGGCGTTCGGCGAGGTCGACTACACCGTGCTCGTGGCGGAGCAGGCCCGGTTCGCCGCCGGCACGGGGCCTGCGCTCATCAACGCCGTCGCCCCCGACGGCACGTTCACCGACGCCTTCGGCATGGGCAGCGGCCGGTTCGTGAAGGACTGCGACCGCGACATCACCCGCGACATCAAGGCCCGCGGCCTGCTCGTCCACCAGGAGCAATACGTCCACGACTATCCGTTCTGCTGGCGGGCCGACAATGATCCGCTCATCCAGTATCCGCGGCAGAGCTGGTTCATCCGCACGAGCCAGTTCCGCGAGCAGATGCTCGCCAACAACGCCCGAATCGACTGGTTGCCCGAGCACATCAAAAACGGCCGGTTCGGCAACTTCCTTGAGACCAACGTCGACTGGGCGCTGTCCCGCGAACGCTACTGGGGCACGCCGCTGCCCATCTGGGTGTGCGACGAGACCGGGAAGATGGAGGCCGTGCCGTCGTACGCGGCGCTCCTCGCCAAGCCGGGCATCGCGGGCACCGATGTGTTCGAGAATGCCAAGGCGGCAAATCCAAAACTTTCCGACCACCTCCAGGTGCACAAGCCCTACATCGATGCCGTCACCTACGACTCGCCGTATGCGAAGGGCGCGCGGATGCGACGCGTGCCCGAGGTGATCGACTGCTGGTTCGACTCGGGCGCGATGCCGTTTGCGCAATGGGGCTGGCCACACGCCGGCGACGCTGAGTTCAAGGCACAGTTCCCGGCCGACTTCATCTCCGAGGCGATCGACCAGACCCGCGGCTGGTTCTACAGCCAG
>JBJSZP010000281.1:0-709 GCA_046090365.1 Planctomycetia bacterium | reverse complement strand
GACGAGATCCCGGGCATCCTCGGCGAGGAACGCCACAGGCACGTGTTCCCGGCCGCAGGCCGCCGCGATCACCACGAGCGACTCCACCCGCTTCGCCCGGGCCACGATCCCCACGGGCCGGGCGGCAGCCAGCTCGCGCTCGAGCTTGGCGACGGCGGCGGCGAGCGTGGCGTAGTCGATCACGCGGCGGGCCTCGCTCCCGGCGCCGGCGACGAGCGCCGTGCGGTCGGGAAACTGCCGGGCGACGAGGGCGATGGCCGAGGCGAGCCGATCTTCGGCGGGGGCGTCGGCGAGGTGGGCGATCGTGGTGGCGTTGGCAGCAGTAGTCATGAGGCTGTTTGTTCGCGTACGGCGGTGGTGTAGATCGCAACGAGGTCGGAGACGGTGCGGATCGGGGGCCGCGGCGCCGTGGCCGGGGGGGCGGCCCGGAAGGGATCGACGCCGAGCGACCGCTCGAGGAGCACGATCGTCTGCGCGAGATCGAGCGAGTCGAGGCCGAGGTCGGTGGCCAGGAGCATCTCGGGAGAAATCTGCTTGGCGTCGCGGCCGGTGTCGTGGAGCACGGTGCGGATCGCGGCGATGATGGCGTCGAGAGGAGTCATGTGAACTCAGTCATGGTGGCGGAGCCGGGGCCGGCGATGCCGCGGCCCGTGAGGGCCTGCCACGCGAGTTGGAGAATCGTGCACAGGGCGATCCACAGGTCGAGCAG
>JBJSZP010000280.1:0-6066 GCA_046090365.1 Planctomycetia bacterium | reverse complement strand
CCGACCTCTCCCGCTCGGGCGACGAGCCCGCCCTGCGCACCGAGGATCTCCTCGGGGCCCTCGCCGAAACCGTCCTCCTCCACGGCGGCGACGTGCTCGCCCTCGAGAAGATCCGGATGCC
The DNA here is from genome assembly GCA_046090365.1 of Planctomycetia bacterium. GTDB lineage: Bacteria > Planctomycetota > Planctomycetia > Pirellulales > UBA1268 > RGVT01. The sequence continues at coordinate 5,945 of JBJSZP010000280.1, read as the reverse complement.
GACGGAGAGCGGCGCGGCGGCGATCTACCGCTATGCCTGACCGCCGCCGCCAGCAACGCCGCCGCGTTGCATGACCGCCGTCATGTGGTGGTATCCTGCGGCCGCCATGAGGCCGCCCGACGAGCCCACCGCCGCCTTCGACTCCTGCCCCGAGCGGCGTGGCACCGGCTCCGAAAAGTGGGATCGCTGGCAAGGCCGCGACGTGCTGCCGATGTGGGTGGCCGACATGGATTTTCGCACGGCCGACGAGGTGCTCGCGGCCATCCATGCCCGGGTCGACCACGGCGTGTTCGGCTACACGAACGAGCCGCCGGGCTTTCGCCCGGCGCTCGCCGCGCACCTGGAGAGGCGGCACGGCTGGCAGGTCGATCCCGCCGCGATCGTCGGCGTGCCGGGTGTGGTGACGGCGCTTGCGCTCACGGCCCGGCTCCTTGCCGCCCGCGACGAGGAGATTCTCACGTTCACGCCGGTCTATCCGCCGTTCCTCACGCTCCCCGGCCTCGCGGGCAGGAAGAGCGTGCGGGTGCCACTCCTGCAGGGTGGAGGCGCGTGGACGATCGACTGGGATGCTTTCGAATCGGCTGCACGCTCCCCCGCGGCAAAAATCCTCTGGCTCTGCCAGCCGCAGAACCCGACGGGCACAGTCTGGACCCGCGACGATCTCCTCGGCATCGCCGACATCGCCGAGCGTCACGGGCTCGCGGTCGTGAGCGACGAGATCTGGGCCGATCTCGTCCTCGACGAGGAGCATCCGCACGTGCCCTTCGCGAGCCTCGACCATCCGGCCGCCGCGCGGGCGATCACGCTCGTGGCGCCGTCGAAAACCTGGAACCTGGCCGGCCTCTCCTGCGCCGCGGCAATCGTGCCGGATGCCGCGCTCAGAAGGCGCTGGCGGACCGCAGGCGCGGGGCTCGTGCCAATGGTCAATCCGCTCGGCTATGCGGCGGCCGAGGCGGCATGGCGGCATGGCGACGCGTGGCGGCGGCGACTGCTCGACGTGTTGCGCCGACACCGGGCCCTCGTGCTCGAACGGATCGCCGCGATCCCCGGGCTCTCGTGCATGCCCTGGCAGGCCACCTACCTCGCCTGGATCGACTGCCGGGCGACGGGCGTGGCCGACCCCCAGGCTGCCTGCGAGGCGGCGGGCCTCGGCCCCTCCGACGGCCGCGACTTCGGCCTGCCGGGATTCATCCGGCTGAATACGGGCTGCCCGACGGACCGACTGCTCCTGGCCCTCGATCGGCTGGAGGCGGCGTTCGCGCGGCGGTAACCGGGGCGAACCGCGGCGGCCTTGCCGGCGGCGGTGGGTTTTCGGCCGCCGTCGGGTGTGCGTCACGCCTCGGGCCGCAGTGGAGCCGGGCGCCGCCACAGCCGATCTCCTCACGAGGAAATCTCATATCCGCGGGAGGAGCGATCACGATGGCCGGCAGGAAGAAGAGTTCGAAGGGCAAGACCTACACGCAGCGTCTGGCGCAGGTCGCCACGATGGGCATGCCGGCGCCGGTGCAGCAGGTGGCCACGTCGCGGCTCGGCTCGAAGCTCCTCCTGATCTTAATTCCGATTCTGATCGCGACGGGCGTGATCACCATCTCCTTCTCTGGAGGCCTGCCGTCGGTGACGTTCAACCGCGACCGCGCGGAGGCGGTGGGCCGCGACTTGAGCACCGAGGCCATGCGAGCCGCCGAACGGATCCGCCAATCGAGCGATCCGACGTATCGGTAGATCGTGCGGCAGGCTGGTATACTCCGCGGGTGATTCCACACCCCAGGAAACCAGCCCGATGAAGAGCCTGCGCCTTTCCGCCCTGCTCGTCTGCCTGTCCTTCCTCTTCCCGCCCCAGGAGACCCTCATGGCCAACGATGTGCCCCATCCTGCGCTCCCCGCCGGCGCCGGCGCGATCGACGCCGATGCCCCCAAGGCGTTCGCCACGACGGGCTCCGGCCTTCAATACCGGGTGCTCCGCAAGGGCACCGGGGTGAACCCCAAGGCCACCAACACCGTGAAGGTCAACTACCACGGCTGGCTCGACGACGGGAACGTGTTCGACAGTTCCTACAAGCGGGGTGAGGCGATCGAGTTTCCGCTCAACGGCGTCATCCCGGGCTGGACCGAGGGGATGCAGCTCGTGGGCCAGGGGGGCATGATCGAACTCCTGATCCCGAGCAAGCTCGGCTACGGCGCCCGCGGGGCCCCGCCGGTGATCCCGCCGAACGCCACACTGCACTTCCTCGTCGAACTTCTCGAGGTCCGCTAGGCGTCGGCTCGGTGTCGGCCGCCCCGTCGATCGCTCGTCGCCGGCGTTCCCAACGCCAGCGTCACCGGCCGACGTACGTCGAGCCGGCACGCATCCGACCGACCGACCGCTCACGAAGCACAACGCTTCCGTCGTGCCGCCGAGACTTTTTCACTTCTCGCCCGGCCCCGGATCGTCGCCACACCAAGGGCTTTCGATCCAGTTTTCAACAGCGTTTCAACAGCGGTTTGACAATCCGTTTTTGAGACATTTCTTCCGATAAATCAGCCGCCGAAGGATCTTCTGACCACGCTGCACCAGGCCCTTTGGCCTGTCGCTGAAACAGGTCGTTACTCCTATCCCTTTGAATTCTCATCCTGTCCTCTTTCCCCTGATTTGAAAGAGAGAAGTGACAGAAGGAAAAGAAGCCGTTCGCAGCTCCGAAAATCGGCAAAAATCACGGGTTTCGAGGGGATTTCAGCGGGCCTCCCGTCGGGTACAGTAAGGGGCCCGGCAGGAAAGGAAAGTTCGAGCCCGATGAAAGTCCGCTGTTCCCGAGAGCCGCTCCTGGCGGCACTGCAGAGCGCGTCGGCGGTGGTGCCGGCGCGGTCGCCGAAGCCGGTGCTCACGAACGTGAAACTCGAGGCGACCCGGGACTCCGCCGTGCTCTCGGCCACCGATCTCGAGGTGGGCATCCGCACCGCCATCGAGGGCGTGGAGACGCTCGCCGAAGGCGCGGCGCTCCTCCCCAGCGGCCGTCTGATGGCGATCGTCCGCGAGAGTGCCGCCGGCACGGTGTTCGAAATTTCCACGGATGGCACCGCCACGCTCGTGAAGGCGCCGCGGAGCGACTTCCGCCTCCCCGCCGAGGATCCGCTCGAGTTTCCCTCGGTGGCCACCTTTCCGAGCGATCCCTGCTTCGAGCTCTCGACGCCGCTGGTGCGCGAGCTCGTCAAGCGCACGGTATTTGCCACCGACAACGAGTCGAGCCGGTTCGCCCTCGGCGGCGTGCTCCTCGAACTCTCGACCACCTCCGTCACGGCGGTGGGCACAGACGGCCGCCGGCTCGCGAAGATGGAGGGTCCGGCCACCGGGTCGGGCGGCACGCCGAGTGACGCCCAGCCGATCGTGCCCGCACGGGCGATGCAGCTCATCGAGCGTTGCCTGGGTGCGGCCGACGCACCGGTGCACGTGGCGGTGCGGCCCGCCGAGATCCTCGTGAGGACGGGGGCCACGACGGTCTCCGCCCGGCTCGTCGAGGGGCGGTTTCCGCGCTGGCGCGACGTGTTTCCCGAGCGGCCCGAGGCGGTGAAGGTGAGCCTCGTCACCGGGCCCTTGCTCGCGGCGGTGCGGCAGGCGGCGATCGTGACGAGCGAGCAGTCGAAGGGGGTCGATTTCTCGTTCGAGCCGGGCCGGCTCGTGCTTTCCGGCCGGTCGGCCGAGAGCGGCGAGAGCCGGATCGAGCTGCCGATCGACCATGCCGGCGCCGGCGTGAAGATCAAACTCGACCCGCGGTTCGTGGCCGACTTCCTCCGGGTGCTCGACGGCGGTGCGAACGTGTCGGTCGAGCTCACCGACCCGCAGAGCGCCTGCGTGTGCCGCACCGACGACGGCTACGGCTACGTGATCATGCCGCTGGCCGCCGACTGACCATGCCGACGCCCATGCACACCACCGGCGGACCACGTTCGATCGGCGGCCTCGTGTCGCGGCTCCTGGCCCGCACCGGCTACGACCAAGAGCACTCCAGCGGGGCCCTCGCCGAGGCGTGGGAGAAGGCGGCCCCGCCGGCCTTCCAGGGGCGGTCGCAGGCCGGGCTCGTGCGGCGCGGCGTGCTCGAGGTGCATGTGAGCCACTCGGCGCTGGTCCAGGAGCTGGGCTTCCACAAGCGGGAGATCCTCGCCCGGCTCGCCGAGAGCGTGCCGGCCGAGGGGATCACCGACATCCGTTGCCGCGTCCTGCCCGACGCCGGCCGGGGCACACCGTCCACAGAGAGAGGGAGCTAGACCATGGCAGACGCATCGAGCCAGCCCGACTACACGAGCGCCGATCTCAAGCACCTCTCCGACCGCGAGCACGTGCGCGAGCGGTTCGGCATGTACATCGGCGACAACACGGCCCGCGGCCTGCACCACCTGGTCTACGAGGTGGTCGACAACTCGATCGACGAGTGCATGGCCGGCCACGCCAAGAACGTGAACGTCACGGTCAACGTCGACGGCAGCGTCACGGTGGAGGACGACGGCCGTGGTATCCCGGTCGACCGCCACCCGCAGCTCTCCGAGGAGATGGACCGCGACGTCTCCACGCTCGAGGGCGTGATGACGGTGCTCAAGTTCGGCGGCAAGTTCGAGAAGGGGGCCTACCAGACCTCCGGTGGCCTCCACGGCGTGGGCGTGACGGTGGTCAACTTCCTCTCGGAGTGGTGCGAGGTGGAGGTGTCGCGCGAGGGGCACGTGTGGCAGCAGGAATACCAGCGCGGCGAGCCGACGGGCCCGGTGCGGAAGATGGGCTCCACCACCCGTTCCGGCACGAAGACGACCTTCAAGCCCGACCCGCAGATTTTCCCGCAGACGAAGTTCTCTTGGGACATCCTCTCGCGCCGGCTCCGCGAACTCGCGTTTTTGAACTCGGGCGTGCGGATCACGTTCACCGACGCAGCCACGGGGTCGAGCGAGACCTTCTGCTACGAGCGGGGCGTCGAGGAGTTCGTCGAACACCTCAACAAGGCGAGCGACCCGATCCACGCCGACGTGATCACGATCAAGGGCGAGGGCGAGGGCGTGAGCTGGGACATCGCGCTCCAGTACACGGGCGAATACACCGAGAGCCTCCACAGCTACGTCAACAACATCTCCACGACCGAGGGGGGCACGCACGTGTCCGGCTTCCGCGCCGCCCTCACGCGGGCCTTGAACGCCTACGGCAAGAAGACGGGCCTCTACAAGGACCTCGTGCCGACCGGTGAGGACGTGCGCGAGGGTCTCACGGCCGTGATCAGCGTGCGCGTGCCGCATCCGCAGTTCGAGGGGCAGACGAAGACCAAGCTCGGCAACGGCGAGGTGGAGGGGATCATCAACTCGGCCGTCGGCGACCACCTGGCCAAATACCTCGAGGAAAACCCCAAGAGCGCCAAGGCGATCGTGCAGAAGGGCGTGCTCGCCGCCGAGGCCCGCGAGGCGGCGAAGAAGGCGAAGCAGCTTCTCCGCGAGCGGAAAGGCGCTCTCTCCGGCGGCGGCCTGCCCGGCAAACTCCGCGACTGCACGAGCCGCGACGTGGAGAAGTGCGAGCTCTATCTCGTGGAGGGCGATTCGGCCGGCGGCTCGGCCGAGGGCGGCCGGCACCGCGAATACCAGGCGATCCTGCCCCTTCGCGGCAAGATCATCAACGCCTACAAGAGCCGTGAGGACAAGGTGCTCGCCAACGAGGAGGTGCGGAGCGTGATCTCGGCGATCGGTGCCGGGATCGGCGCCGAGGCCGATCTCGGCAAGCGGCGCTACGATAAGGTCGTGATCATGACCGACGCCGACGTCGACGGCTCGCACATCCGCACGCTCCTTCTCACGTTCTTCTACCGGCAGATGTACCAGCTTGTGGCGGCCGGCCATGTGTATGTCGCCCAGCCGCCGCTGTTCCGCGTGCGGTCGAAGAAGACGGTGTACTACGTGCAGACCGAGGAGGAGATGAAGACGCAGCTCCTCGACCAGGGCCT
>JBJSZP010000279.1:0-1713 GCA_046090365.1 Planctomycetia bacterium | reverse complement strand
CTGGTGCGCGAGGTTTTCCACGGCCCGCTGGTCGAGCGTAGCGAGGAGGCCGAACGTGGAGAGGCGGTCGTGGCCGTGCCGCTGGATTCCCTCCGTCTTCGCGCCGCGGAGCACCTCGGCCACGTGCCGCACGCCGAACCGTTCGCCGACGCGGGCCACGCAGGAGATGATCTTCTGCGCCACGACAGTCGAGTCGGGGAGGTTTTCCGTCTCGCCCAGGCACACGTCGCAGGCGTTGCAGGGCTCGGTGCCGTAGGCCTGGCCGAAGTATTCGGAAAGGGCGGCGTGGCGGCAGCGGGCGGCCTGGGCGTAGCGCCGCATGGCGTGGAGATGCTCGGTCTGCCCCGCGATGAGCCGGGCGATCTCGTCGGGCTCGAGGTCCGACTCCTCCGCGCTCTTCCGCACGAGCGACTCCCAGCTGAACACATCGGCCGACGAGTAGAGCAGCACGCACTCGGCCGCGAGGCCATCGCGGCCGGCGCGGCCCGTCTCCTGCTGGTAGGCCTCGAGGCTCTTGGGGAGCGACGTATGCAGCACGAGGCGGACGTCGGAGCGGTCGATCCCCATGCCGAAGGCGACGGTCGCCACCACGACGTCGATCGTCTCGCGGGCGAACGCCTCCTGCGTCTTGCGCCGCTCCTGCGCGTCGAGCCCGGCGTGGTAGGGCCGCGCGAGGATCCCCTCGGCTGCGAGCCGGGCCGCGAGCGACTCCGTCTCCTTCCGCGAGATGCAATACACGATCGACGCCTCGCCGCGATGCCGGCCGAGCACTTCGAGCGTCTGGCCCGTGCGGTCGGTCCGCGGCACCACGCGATAGCAGAGATTGGGGCGGTCGAACGTGCCGACGAGCACCTCGGGATCGCGGAGATGCAGCTGCGCCGCGATGTCGTCGCGCACCCGCGGCGTGGCCGTGGCCGTGAAGGCGTGAACGCTCGCCTGCGGAAACCGCTCGCGGAGCAGGGCCAGCTGCCGGTATTCCGGGCGGAAATCGTGGCCCCACTGGCTGATGCAGTGGGCCTCGTCGATCGAGAACCGCTTCACGCCCACCCGCGCGAGGAGGTCGAGGAGGCCCGTATTCACGAGCCGCTCGGGGGCCGTGAACAAGAGCCTGAGTTCCCCCGCTGCGAGGCGATCGCGAACCTGCTCGCGTTCCTCCTGCGAAAGCCCCGAGTGGATCGCGGCGGCTGGATAGCCGATCGCCTCGAGGGCGTCGACCTGGTCTTTCATGAGGGCGACGAGCGGCGAGATCACCACGTCGGTCGACTCGCTCACGAGTGGCGGCAGCTGGTAGCAGAGGCTCTTGCCCCCGCCCGTCGGCATCACCACGAGCGAGTCGCGGCCTTCGAGTGCCGCCTGGATCGCATCGGCCTGCAGGGGCCGCAGCCGGTCGAAGCCCCACCACTTCGCGAGCACGTCCGCGATCCGCGGATCGGCCGCCGACGCATCGCTCGTTGCCTGCCCTGGCACTGGTGCACCTGCCCTGTTCGTGAAGCCCGGCAGGATAGCAGATCGCGGGCGGCACGGGCTTCCCGCCTGTCATGTGGGATGGGCTTCAGCCTGTCACTGCTCAGTGCGCGCCGGCTCGTGACTGCCCGGACCCCCTCGCTTGACGTTCGCCTCGGCCCTCCCGGCCTCGGCTCTCTGCGTGTCCGCTTCGCTTTCGGCATCCATGCCTGCGCTCGCTCCCACAGCCCGCTCGGGGGCACGGGCAGC
>JBJSZP010000278.1:0-6202 GCA_046090365.1 Planctomycetia bacterium | reverse complement strand
AGGGGTTGCCCCTACCATTGAGCCGGCGTATGCAGGCAAGCGCAGCCATGGATGGCGCAGCGCAGCCGGAGTCGAGCGAACGGAGGCCTGGAGGGCCGCAGTGAGCGTCCGGCGAGGTGGTACGGGGCAACCCCGAGCCGGTGCGTTTCACCAGGGCATGACAGCCTGAAGCCTGCCCCGCATGCGAATCCACAGAGCCCGAAGCCGGCGAGCGCGAACTGGCCCGGTATACTCGCGGGCATGACCACCAACCACAACAGCATCCGCATGATCGACGTCGGTGCGAAGCCGGTGTCACTGCGCACGGCGCGGGCGTCGGGGCGGCTCGTGGGGCGGGCGGAGACGATCGCGGCGATCCGGGGCGGCACGCTGGCGAAGGGAGACGCGGTCGCGGCGGCCAGGCTCGCCGGCGTGATGGCGGCGAAGAAGACGAGCGAGATCGTGCCGCTGTGCCATCCGCTGCCGCTCGACGCGGTGGAGATGGCGATCGGGTTCGAGCCGGAGGCGGTCGTGATCGAGGCCGTCGTGCGGGCGACGGCGCGGACGGGCGTCGAGATGGAGGCGCTCGTCGCCGTGTCGGCCGCGGCCCTCACGGTCTACGACATGGCGAAGTCGATCGACCCCGGCATGACGATCACCGCCGTCCAGCTGGAAGAGAAGACAGGCGGCGTCCGCGGCGAGTACGTCAGGGCTGGAGGCCCGGGTTGACTCCAGCGACCGGAGGTCGCCAAGGAAACATGAGCCGGACGCTCATGGTTTCCGTGAAGCCAGGATCGGTTCGAGCTCCTCCACGAAGTCGCGCACGTCCTGAAACTCGCGATACACGCTCGCAAACCGCACAAAGGCCACCTGGTCGAGGCCGCGCAGGAGTTCCATCAGTCGTTCGCCGAGCACCCGGCTCGGCACTTCCGACTCGTAGGTGCCGTAGAGCTCCGCCTCGAGCGCGGCCACCACTCCCTCGATGTCGTCCTCGCTGACGGGCCGCTTCCAGCAGGCCTTCGCAAGGCCGCGCTTGATCTTGTCGCGGTCGAAGGGCTCGCGGTCGCCCCCCTTCTTCACCACGGAGAGCAGCTGCCGCTCGACCCGCTCGTAGGTCGTGAATCGCCGCCGGCAGGAGACGCACTCGCGCCGCCGGCGGATCGACGAGCCGTCGTCGCCGGCGCGCGAGTCGATCACGCGGTCGTTGTCGGTGCGGCAGAACGGGCAGCGCATGGCATGTCTCGCGGCGGGAGCGGCATCGTACGGCCGGCACGCCGCGGCCGACAAGGCGAACCGGCCGTCATTCCGCCGGCCGGCCGTTCCGCGGCAGTTTCCAGTCGCGCCGCTGCCGCGAGCTCGGGATTTTCATCGCCTTGCGATACTTCGTCACCGTCCGGCGGGCCACGGTGATCCCGCGCTTGCCGAGCTCCTCCACGAGCGCGTCATCGCTGTAAGGGTCGTCCTTCGGCTCGGCGTCGATAATCTCCTGGAGCTTGAGCCGCACGGTGTCCCATGCCACCTCGTCGCCGTCGGCGCTCACCGTGCCGCCGACGAAGAACCGCCGCAGCGGGTGGAGGCCGCGCGGCGTCTGCAGCCAATTGTCATCGACGGCCCGGCTCACCGTAGTCACGTGCATCCCGATCCGGTTGGCGATCTGCTGCATCTTGAGCGGCTCGATCGCCTCGGGCCCGTCGACGAGGAACCGCGTCTGGTGGTCCACGATCGCCTGGGCCGTCTTGAGGAGCGTGCTGCGCCGCTGCTCGATCGCCTCGATCAGCCACTGGGCCGAGTTGATCTTCCGCTTGATGTATTCGCGGGTCGCCGGGTCGGTGTCGGGCGAGAGGAGCATCTCGCGATACAGCGGGCTGATGCGGAGGTTCGGCAGGTCCACGTCCTCGAGCCGCACCTTCCAGCTCCCGTCGGCCTGCTGCTCCACGTACACGTCGGGCTTCACGGCGGGCACGAACGGCCTGGCGAAGATCGCGCCGGGCTTCGGGTTGAGCGAGTGCAGCTGCTCGCGCAGCTCCTCGATCTCGGCGATCGAATAGCCCGTCTTCCGCTCGATGAGCGGGAGGCGGTTGCCGGCGAGATCCTCGAGGTGGTCGCTCACCAGCCGCCGCAGCTGGCGGGCCCGGGGCGTGTCGGGGCGGATCTGCAGGAGGAGGCACTCCCGCAGGTCGCGGGCCGCCACGCCGAGCGGATCCATGCCCTGCACGACGCCGAGCGCCTTCTCCAGGAGGGCGAGCTGCGTCGGCCGGTCGGGCGGCCCCTCGGGGTCGATGAGTTCCTCGAGCGGCAGCGGCAGGTAGCCGTTGGGATCGAGGTTGTAGATGATCCGGTCGGCGGCCTGGCGCTCCGCGTCGGAGAGGTCGTAATTGGAGAGCTGGTCGTGGAGATGGTGGAAGAGCGTCTCCGGCCGCTCCTCCATGTTGGCCATGGCGTCGAGGTAGCGGTCCGACGCCTCGTCGATCCGCGCGGCCGACGGCCGGCTGCGGTCGTCGTCGGAATCGGGATACTCGCTCGCCCAGTCGTAGGAGCGCTCGAAGTCGGCCTGGTTGGCGTGCTCCTGGTCGACCACGAGCGGCTTCTCGTCGACCGTGCGCTCGGGCGCCGCGGGAGCCTGCTCGGCCACGGCTCCCGGCTCGCCGGCGGCGGCATCGCCCCCCGCCTCCTCCACCTCGAGCGTCTCGTTGTTCTGGATCTCCTGCTCGATCCGCTCCTCGAGCGCCTGGAGCGGCAGCTGCAGGATCTCCATCGACTGGATCATGCGCGGCGCAAGCATCTGCTTTTGCGCCATCCGCATTTCCTGGCCGAACGACATCCGCATCGCAGCAAACTCCGTGCCAGACGATCCGCCGATCCGGGGACCCCTTTCCTAAGGATACCCTGCGGGGGCGGTTCAGGGCGCCTACTTCATCCGCTGACGGCCGGCGAGGGCGTCGGCCAGCATGTCGCGGTTGGCCTGTTCGAGCGAGGCCCCGACGGTGAGCCCGCGGGCCAGACGGGTGATTTCCAGCGGAAGTCCCGCCAGGCGGCTGGTGATCTCGAGGGCCGTGGCGTCGCCCTCCACGTTCGGCGTGGTGGCCATGATCACCTCGCGCACGCCCCCCGCCCGCAGTCGCTCCACCAGCCGGTCGATCGTGAGCTGCCCGGCGGCGACGCCCTCCAGCGGCGCCACCCGCCCCTGGAGCACGTGATACAGCCCGCGATACGTCCCCGCCTGTTCGAGCGCGAGGAGATCCCGCACCTGCTCCACCACGCACACCTGCGTGCGGTCTCGCCGCTTATCGAGGCAGATATCGCACTCCTCCTGCTCCGCGAGGTTGAAGCACGTCTTGCAGGGATGCAGCTTCTCCTTCACCGCGCGGATCGCCTCGGCAAACGCGATCGCTTCCTGGTTCGACATCCGCAGCACGTGGTAGGCGAGCCGTTCGGCCGACTTGCGGCCGATCCCGGGGAGGTCGGCGAAGTAGTCGACGAGCCGGGCGATCGCCCCGCGGGTCTCAGGCATCGGCTTCCTCCTCGTCGACCTCAGCCGCCTCGGCGACGTCGGCTGTCATGGTGGTCGTGGCGGCGGCCACCGGCGCCGACGCCGCCGGCGTCGGCCTGTGATCCCCCGGGCGGGGCGGCTCCACCTTCCGCACGGCCGCGTCGAAGAGCGTGCGGGCCTGGGCCACGAGCGGATGGTCCATCACGTCGCGGAGGAGCGCCGCCTGCGACGTCACCGGCCGCGGTTGCTCCGCCCGCTGGGCTGCCGAGCCACCGCCTGCGGCCGCCGCTGCGATGGAAACCGCATGTCGCACCGGTCGCCCGGCCACGTCGGCGAGCGCGCGGGCGAGGCCCGAGCCCACCTCGGGGCGGCGCAGAAACGCCGCCGCCGTCGTGGCCGCGGCGGGCAGCACGACTTCGAGCACCTCGTCGTTCCAGCGGGCCGATTCAGTCTCGGCCCCGAAATCACTCGCCAGCCCGCCGACCGCCTCACAGGCCTGCAGCCACACCGCCCGCGCGTCGCCGAGAGACGGCCGCGGCGTCTCTGTCACCGCCACCACGGGCGAAGGCACCGGCGGCTCCGCCGGCACGCGATCCGCCCGAGGCACGGCGGCCTCACGGCGTTCGGGGGCGGGCCCCGTCAGGTCGGTCGTTTTTTTTTCGCGCGGGGCGGGCTGGGCCCGCGGGGACGCAGCGACCGGAGCCGACGCGGCCGCCTCGGGCACGATCCCGTGCACGAGCGCCGTCAGGCTCTCGAGATCCTCGAGCTTCGCCAGCCGCACGATCGCCATCTCGGCGAGGATCGCCGCGTGGCCGCTCGTGCGCATCCGGGCGAGGGCCTGGTCGATGATCTGGAGCATCGCGAGGAGCGTCTCGGTGCCCACGCTCCGGCCGACGGCCGCGATGTCGACCCCGAGGCCGTCGCCGGCCGCCGCGCCGCCGGATGTGTCGATGTCGCAGCCCACGCTCGCGAGCAGGGCGTCTCGCAGGGCTGCGATCACCTGCTCGAGCACGCCGCCCGGATCCGCGCCGCCGGAGAGCGTGGCGTCGAACGCCTCGAGCGCGGCCCGCGGGTCGCGGGCGGCGATGGCCTCCACCAGCTTCCCGATCTTCTCCTCGCGGCCGGTGCCGATCACGGCGTGCACGTCATCGACGCCGATCTCGCCCGCGGCGCCGCCGAGCAATTGCTCGAGGAGCGACTGGCTGTCGCGCATGCTCCCGGCGGCCCGGCGGGCGATCAGCGAGAGGGCCTCGGCCGTGGCCCGGCCCCCCTCCGCCTCCACGATCTGGGCGAGCCGGCGGGCGATGGCGGGCGCGTCGACCGTGACGAAGTCAAACCGCTGGCAGCGCGACAGGATCGTGATCGGGAGTTTCTCGGGCTCGGTCGTGCAGAGCACGAACTTGACGTGCGGCGGCGGCTCCTCGAGCGTCTTCAGGAGCGCGTTGAACGCCTCCCGCGTGAGCATGTGCACTTCGTCGATGATGTACACCTTGAAGCGGCCCCGGGCCGGCCGCACGGCCACGTTCTGCCGCAGCTGCCGGATCTCGTCGACGCCGCGGTTGCTGGCGGCGTCGATCTCGACGACGTCCACGTCCTGCCCCGCGGAAATGGCGCGGCAGGCGTCGCAGGCGTTGCACGGCTCGCCCGCCGGGCCGCGCTCGCACTCGAGCGCCTTGGCGTAGATCCGCGCGGCGCTCGTTTTCCCCACGCCGCGGGCGCCGGTGAACAGATACGCATGGCCGATCCGGCCGCTCTCGATCGCGCCCGAGAGGCCGCGGGCCACGTGCTCCTGCCCGACAAGCTCGTCGAACCGTTGCGGGCGGTAGCGGCGGGCGACGACCTGATACGCGGGCGTTTCCATGTCGGCTCCGGAGCGGTCGGGTCGGACGCCGATGAGAGGCCCACCGCACAAAGGGGCGACTGCTTATGGCTGCTGCGGTTAGGCCCTGACCAGGTTCACAGGCCCCCATCGCAGGGGCCTCTCATCGGCATCCGCACCGTCATGGCGTTGTACGCCGCGCCGCGCACGCGGTCAAAGGCTGCTACATTTTGCCCTCATGGCGTCGCCGATGATGCAGCAGTTCGAGGCCGCGAAAGCCCGGTGCCCGGGGGCGCTGGTGCTCTTTCGCATGGGCGATTTCTACGAGTTGTTCGGCGACGACGCCCGCGAAGCGGCAGACCTGCTCGACCTCACGCTCACCAGCCGGGACAAGGGCCCCGACGCCCTGCCGATGGCGGGCTTTCCTCACCACCAGCTCGACGTGCAGCTCGTCAAGCTCGTCACGGCGGGTCGCCGCGTGGCGATCTGCGAGCAGATCGACGACCCCAAGACGACGAAGGGCCTGCTCCGCCGGGAGGTGACACGGATCGTGACCCCCGGCATCGCGTCGGACGAGTCGCTGCTCGATCCGTCGCGACGCAACTGGCTCGTGGCCATCACCCCCCGCGTCAGGACGGCTCGGGGCGACGCGGCAGCGGGGCAGGTCGTCCATGGCGACCGGCACGCTTTCGCACCGCACACCAGATCCGATGCGAGCCCCGATGACGTGAGCGACGTGAGCCTGGACATCGCCTCCGCGGGCGGCTCCGTCAGCGGCGAGAGAAACGGCATGGAGTGCGGCGGAGTCATCTGTGGCATCGCCTGGATCGACGTCGCCGCCGGCCGCCGCGCCGCCATCTGCGAGCAGATCGACGACCCCAAGACCACGAAGGGCCTGCTGCGCCGCGAGGTCA
>JBJSZP010000277.1:0-10601 GCA_046090365.1 Planctomycetia bacterium | reverse complement strand
TGTTCGTGCTGTTCGTCACGCACGCCCTCGTCGGCGCCGTGGAACTGGGCACCGACAGCTGGATCCAGAACATCACCGGCAACCTGTTCACCTCCGAGCAGGGCAAGGCGCTGTTCATCTGGACGTCGGTGATCATGTTCGGCCTCCGCTTCTGCGCCCACTTCATCGAGACGCGGCTGGGGCTGTCGCCGATCGGGATCCTGCTCGCGTCGTCGCTCTTGGCCTTCGTGGGCCTGCGGTTCGCCAGCGGCATGAACACCTTCCCCGCGGCCCTGGCGGCGCTCGGCATCTACGCGGTCGGCAAGACGTTCTTCTGGCCGACCATGCTCGCCGTGGTCGGCGACCGGTTCCCGCAGACGGGCGCGGTCGCGATGTCGATCATGGGCGGCATCGGCATGCTCTCCGCCGGCCTGATCGGCGGGCCGGGGCTCGGCTACTGCAAGGACCGGTTCGCGGGCGAGGCACTGCAGCGGGCCGACGCGGCGGTCTACGAGCGGTACAAGTCGGAGACGCCCAGCCGGTTCCTCGACATCCCCAGCACCGAGGTGTTCGGGCTCGACGGCCCGAAGGTGGCCGAGGCCCGTGCCGCAGCCGCTGCGGCATCGCCCGAGCAGAAGGCCGCGGTGACGGCGGACCAGCAGGGCGACCGGGAGACGCTCAAGGTCGACGCGTTCATCCCTGCAGCGATGGCGGCGGTCTACCTGGCGCTGCTCGTGTACTTCAAGGCGACGGGCGGCTACCGCCGCGTGGAAATGAAGTCCTGAGCACGGCGGATCACGACGTCGCCCCGGCCGGCCACGCGTGCCCGGATGCCACCCGGCAGTTCGACGGTGTGCCCGGCGGCGTCCGGGCGGTCGGCCGCCGCCAGGGCCGCGAGCGCGGCATAGTGCCGGGCCGCCATGTCGCGTTGCGGCCAGCCCTCGCGGCGCCACAGGGCCACGAACACTTCGGCCACGAAGTGCGGGTCGAGGCCGACGAGGGCCGTGGCCGGAATCGTGATCGCGCCGTCCTCCTGTCGCCGGGCGTGGATCTCGAGCAGATGCTCGGCGGCGCTTGCGAGCGCCGCGGCGGACCGTCCCGCCTGCTCGCCGAGCCGCACGAGCGCGGCGGTGGCGGACGGATAGGGCCCCCGCTCGGCCCGCGCCAGGATCTCGAGGCGCAGGAAGTTGCGGGCGAACGCTGGGTCGGCGTTCGTGGCATCTTCGCGCCAGCGTTCCCCCTCGGCCTCGAGGAACGAGCGGCCGAGCATCCGTGGCAGGTGGAGGAGCGGCCGCAGGAGCGCGACGCCGTCGGCCAGCTCACGGCCGCGGCGCATGCCCGCGAGCCCCGCGAGCCCGGTGCCCCGCAGGGCCCGGTGGAGGATCGTCTCGGCCTGGTCGTCGGCCGTGTGACCCACCGCGACGTACCGCGCGCCATGCTCGCGGGCGACGTCGACGAGAAACTCGTAGCGGAGCCGGCGGGCCCGGGCCTCGAGGCCCTCGCCGCGGCCTTCCGGATCGTCGCGCACCGCCAGCAGCCGCGAGGCGCACGGCAGCCGTAGTCGGCCCGCGAGCGCTGCCACGAAATCACGATCGGCCGGAGCCTCGGGCCGCAGGTCGTGGCAGGCATGCGCGACGACGAGGCGGGCCTGAGGCGGCGCGAGCCGCGCGAGCCCGAGCAGGAGGGCCACGCTGTCGGCGCCGCCCGACACGGCAACGATGGCCGGTGCCTCCCAAAAACCGCTCCGCGGCAGGGTGGCCGACAACTCGGAGAGAAACGGATGCATCGCTGGCCTCGGCTGATCGCACGTGGGCCGGGACTGTTTCCGCCGCACGCTCCCTGAGAATACCGCGATCGGAGCCCGCTTTTCCCGGCGCAAGCGGGATTGAGCCTGGGGGACCAGGCGGCTAGTCTCCCCGCCCGGATTCGGCCGGCGACAGACGCCTCCGGTCCATCCCAAATTCCGAGATCCAAATCCCAGATCCGAGATCCAGAGGAACCCGCGCATGCCCGCCATGGACCGCCTTCCGACCCGTCTCGGCCTGTTCGCGGCGGCTCTCCTCGTCGCCTGCTCCGGCTGCTCCACGCTCCTCACCGCCGCCTACGTCCTCATGCCGGAGGACACGCCGGCCGAGTTCAAGGGGCTCAAGGGAAAGCACGTGGCCGTGGTCTGCAAGCCGATCGTCGAACTCGAGTTCAGCGACGCCGGATCGGCCCGCGAGCTCGCCGCCACGGTCGGCGGCCTGCTCGAGCGCAACGTTCGCAAGGCGAAGGTGATCGACCAGCAGGAGGTGGCCCGCTGGATCGACGAGCACGCCTGGGTCGACTATCCCACCGTGGGCAAGGCGCTCGACGCCGACCTGGTGGTGGGCATCGACCTCGAGGAGTTTCGGCTGCACGAGGGCTCGACGCTGTATCGCGGCCGGGCGACCGCCCACATGCGGGTGTTCGACATCGCTACGGGCAAGGTCGTGTTCGAGAAGCGGTACGACGACTTCCAGTATCCCGCCGACGGGGCCGTGCCCACGAGCGACCGCTCGGAGATGCAGTTCCGCGGAATGTTCCTCCAGATCCTCGCCGGCCGGATCGCCCGCAGCTTCCACGCCTACGACAGCCGCACGAGCTTCGCCGAGGACAATCTGACCTTCTGACTTCACGCGAAACACGGACATCCTGTCGCCATGACGGGCGGATGCCTGTCCTACCGTGGCTGGCGGAGGAGATCCTCCACGAACCGCTGCCGCACGCCGAAGGCGCGGTCGTAGCGGGCCCGCAGGTCGGCGATCTGGGCCGCGTTCGGCGGACCGCCGTAGAGCAGCCGAAACACCTCCGCCACGTAGAGGTCGCGGCTGCGGCCCTGACGCTCGAAGAGTTCGCTCGAACTGAGGATCCCCACCTGCACGTCGGTGAGCGACCTGCCCCGCTGGAGCGAGGTGAGCCAGATGTCGGTCTCAAAGGGTCGCGACGGCCGGCCCAGATAGGCCTGGATCCAGCGCTCGATCTGGTCGCGGGGCGGCACGCCGGGCGTGCCGCCGACCACCGGCCCCACGTTGGCCGCGGCCAGCGTGAGATCGACCTGCTGGTCGTGGTCCACGGCGTTCAACATCGTCGGCGCCGACGTCTGCGCGATCACCCGCCCGCGATCCGCGATCCACGCGTCGACCGCATAGCGATGCTGCGGCGGTAGCAGCGGCAGATCGATGCGATACGGAAACGGCAGCATGTTCACCACCGCCTGCCCTTGCACCACGGCCACGTCGCGCCACTGCGGGTGCGTGACGTCGAGCACGCGGATCGTGACCACCGCGGTGGGCGGCAGGGCGACGGGCGGCTGCAGAAACAGCCTCCCGACCACGGCCCGGCTCGCCGCCGTGCCAAACTGCACCGGCACCGTCACGAGCCCGCCGGTCCGGTGGTTGCGGACGAGCAACGCCACGCGGCCGAAGCCGTCCATCCGGCGCGCGATCTCGTCGCCGAGGTCGAAGAGGCGGTCGCCGACGAACCCCACCTGGAAGCCCTGCACCGCCACGATCACATCGCCGGCCTCGAGCCCCGACCGCTGCCCCACGCCGCCGGCATTGACGCTCACGATCTCCACGCCGGAGGCGGTGTTGCGGACGTTGATGCCGAGCGGGTAGCGCGGGGCATGGGCGACGGTCGGCGGCAGGTAGCGGGCTCCGCCGGCCGCGGCAGGGTCGTCGTCGCGCACGCGCGTTTCCTGGGCCGGCGCAGGCGCGACCGCCATGACCAGCAAGCCGCACACGAGCAAAAACAGGCCACGGGAGCGATGTATCGCCTCGCGAGGGCTCCTCGTCCGAGGCTGGCGGCGTTGACGACGGTGATCCACAAAAGCAGCTGCCGTCCCCATTTTTATCGCTCCACGGGGCCGCCGAGGATCTCCCGCTGGGCGAGAACCTCGGCCCGCGTCAGTGGCAGGAGGCCGTCTTGGGCGACGTCGAGCTGCCCCTGCCAGCTGAGCACGTAGGCCACGAACTCGCGCAGGAGCGCCGGCCGCTCGCCATCGTGAGGCACCGTGAGCGCCAGGAACAGCGGACGGCAGTCGGGCGTGCGCTCGGACCCGGGCACTGCGTCGGCCACGGGCGGCGCGTCGGCCGGGATGGCAAGCGGCAGCGTCCGCACGCCCGGCCACGCGCCGTCGTTGTCGCCGATCAGGCCGAGACCGCCGCGGTCGGACGCCAGCGCGGTGGCGAGATCCCTGATCGTGGCATGCTCCTTCACGTCGATCGGCAGCGCTGTCGTCCCGGTGAGGAGTCGGTCGAGGTGCCAGCGCGTGCCGGAGCCGAGTTCGGTCGCGTGAACGCGCAGTGGCACCGCCGCGGCTTCCCCCTCGGCCCCGAGGCGGCGCCATGTCGTCGCGGCGCCGGCTGCATCGCCCGCGGGGATAATCACACCCGTGGCGGGCGACCAGCGGAGTTCGGCGATCGGATTCGCGGCATGCACGATCCACACGAGCCGTTCGAAGCCCACCGGCACGACGACGAGCTTTCTTTTCCCGTCGGCTTCGCCAAAGGCCTTCCGCTCGGCGTCGTCGACCGGGCGGCTCAGGAGCGCCGCATCGGCCGCGCCTGCCACGAGTGCCTTCCAGCCGGCGTCGCTGCCCGTGGAGTCGATCGCCACGACGACATCGGGGTGCACCGCCGTGAACCCGTCGGCCCACAGAGCCGCGGCCTGCTGGAGCGTGGTCGAGCCGGCGAGCCGCAGCGTGCCGGAGACGACCGTGAGCGGCTGGTAGCCGAGTGTCTCGAGCGCATCGAGCGGATCGACGGCGGCCGTGGCGACAGGGGCCGGCGGTTCGGCCGCCGCAGCGCCCGCCCCGAGCACAAGGGCCAGCATCAAGAACACCGATCGCGCGTCCATGCAGGGTCTCCCAATCCGGCCGGAATGATACCGGATGTGCGTGGATCGCGCAGGACAGGCTTTCGTCTGTCATGAACGCCGACAGGCTGAAGCCTGTCCTACATGTCAACCATTACAACGCCAGGCCCGGAGGGCCGGGTCATCACCAGCCGACGGAGGTCGGCCAAGCGATGGGCGGCACGATGCCGAGCCATCGCGTGAAGCCGGCCGGCCGAGCCGTCGCGTCATCACAGCCGCTTCGGGTCGCGCCTGAGCTTCGGAGGGCCGCCCATCTTCTTCTTGTCATCGGCGCGGGCGTTCGGCACGTTCGCGTCGTTACCGGCCATCGGTTTCGCACCATTTGCGTCGGTGAACGTCTCGGTCCACTCGTAGCCGAGGGGCATCCGCAGTTCTTCCGCCGCGAGGAGCGCCCAGGGCGTTCCTGGGTGGTCGTTGACCACCCGCGTCAGCAGTTCCGTGGCCTGCTTGGCGAGCTTCTCCGTGGCCGACCCGACCTTCACCTGGTCGCTCGACTCGAGCTTCCAGGTGTCGCTCTTGGGATTCTTGAAGTTCATCCCCAGCGATGCCTGGGCCAGCATCAGGTTGTAGGCATCGGTCCGCACCTTCACGGCGAGCACGCGGCCAAGTGCGAGGTCGTAGCCGGCCTGCCAGCGCTTCTCCCGGATCTTCTCCCGGTCTGCGAGGCCGCTTCTGAGCAGCTCGTAGAGCACGTCGAGCTTCGGCTGGAGCCGCGCGGCCCCCTTCTGTGCCTCGCCGAGGAGCGTCTTGAGCGATCCCTCGTCCTTCCGCGGGAAGACGGTCTGCGGCGATTCCATCGGCTCCACCACTGTCTTCCGGGCCGCCTCAACGAGCGCCGCCTTGGCGCGGTTCCTACCGATCTCCTCCTTGAGCTTGGCCTGCGAGACGTAGTCGGGCTGGTAGGCCCGCATCACGTCGGGATCGAAGAAATACCGCAGCCGCGACGACAGCGGGGCGGTCATCTCGTCGGTCACGCGGCCGCGGGCTCCGCTGTTGGCGTGCACCCGGAAGTAGATCCCCCCGGTGTCGGCGCAGAGTTTCGAGAGGCTGAAGGGACCGAACCCCGAATCGATCGCCTCGTCGGCATAGCGGCCCGACCGCACCCGCACGACCTCGGGAAAAAGCGTCTCGGGGCCCTGCTCGATCACGACCCACTGTTCCTCCTGGTCGTACTTCGGGTCGAACTCCACGTATTTCATCCGCACCTCGGCGAGGCCGAAGGGCGCCGGCACGCCCACCACGTACACCGGAATGCCGAGCATCGCGCAGAACTTCGCCGTGTCGTCGGCCTTATCCTGATCGTTACCCACCTCGTCGGTGAACACCACGATCATCACGTTGCGCTTCGGGCTCGAGGTGCGGTAGATGCGAGCCGCCTCGGCCGTGCGCTTGATCGCCGTGAAGGTCATCTCGGCCCCCGACTCATCGATGGGGATCGATTCGATCGCCTTCACGACCTCCTCGACCTCGTCCGTCGCCTTCGGCGTGACGATCGACACGTTCTGGCCGAAGGCCACCACGATGTTGGTCAGGTCTGGCCGGCGTGCCGACGAGCGATTGGCGCCGAGTTCGTCGAACACGCGGTCGAGCCGGTCGGCGATCTGCCGGCGCTGGGCCGACAGGCTCACCGACTGGTCGAACACCCAGCACACCACCGTCGGCCGCTGGGAGAGCGCGGCGGCGATCTCGGCCGTGAGCAGGTCGACCGCGCCGGCGGCGCCCGTCGTGCCCACGCCGACGGCCCCCTTCACCACCACGGCGGCGTCGATCTGCTGGGCGGTGGGCAGCTCGTGGACGAGGTCGAGCTCGACATCGACCACGGCGTCGGGCTCGGCCTCGACGGGCACCACCGAGATTTCCGACAAGGTCGGGGCGAGCGCCTGCGCCACGGCGTCGCTCTGCTCGCTCTCGGCCCCCTCCGTTTCCGCGGGGTCCTCCGAGACGGCCACCTCCTGGGGGACGAGTTCCACCTCCTCCTCGGCGGCGAGCGGGGCCTCGATCACCGTGACACTGCGGGCCGACTTCGGCGGCTCGCCGAGACTGGCGAGGGCCAGCCCGAGCAGCACCACGATGTGGATCGCAAGGCTCACGGCCCAGGCCGGCGTGTCGCCTTCGAGCGGCCCTTCGTCGTCGCCGAAGAAGTCGCGCCACCACCCTCGCACGAGTTGCAGGCGGTCGGAGAGGTTCATGGGCCGCTGGCCAGGGGGAACGAGCCGCGGGGAGCGGCAGAATCCGGATGGGGTCCGACTGGGGATGGGGCTGGCGCCCTCCCGACTCGCTGAACACCACGAGTCTATTCGCGTAAATAAGTGTACCTTATTCCCATTGCCGCCGGTCCGGCTGCGAGTCGGCCGCGGCGGCCTTCGTGGACGAGGAACGCTTCGATGCGGCTGCATTTCTTCACCCCCCCGCCGGCACCTGCCTGGCCCGCGCTGGTCGCCTCTCTGGCTCTCCTCTGGAGCGCCGGCCCGGCCACGTCAGCCCCGGTTCGAGATGCGGCGCAGGCAAAGCGGTTTGACCTGGAGACGTCCGACGGCGTCTCGCTCGCCACGTGGTATTACGAGCCGCCCGAGGATGCGGAGCCGCTGGCGACCGTGATCCTCGTGCACGACTTCGAGGGCTCGCACAACACGGTCGAGCCGCTCGCACTAGCGCTCCAGGAAGCGGGCTGCACGGTGGCCGTGCCCGACCTGCGGGGACACGGCGCGAGCACATCCCAAGAGGGCCGCGACACCGATCTCGAGTTTCGCCAACTGCGGAAGGGTGATCTCGAACGCATCGCCGCTGGGACGGGCGGCCGCCTGCGCGAGCAGTCGGTGGTGCGCGGCGACCTGGAAACGGTCCATGCCTTTCTCGTGTCGCAGGGTGCGGCGGGCGGATCGGCCGACGCGCCGCTCGTGGTGATCGGGTGCGGCGCCGGCGCCACGCTCGGCGCGCTCTGGACCGCCGCCGACTGGGCGTGGCCGCCGCTCGCGAGCGGCCCGCAGGGTCAGCAGGTGAAGGCCCTCGTGCTCGTGAGCCCGATGTGGGCCGCCAAGGGCCTCCCAATCCAGCCGGCGCTCGGCACCGACGCGATCAGGCGCGAGGTGCCGGTGATGGTGCTCGCCGGCACGGCAGACCGCGACGCCATCCGGCTCTTCGACCAGCTCAAGCGGCAACGGCCCAAGGAATGGTTCGACCAGCGGGCCGATGCGGAGTTCACCAAGGCCAAGGAGGTCGAGAAGCCGGGCGACGCGACGCTGTTTCTCGTGCAGCTCGACACGACGCTCTCGGGCGAGAAACTCGCGGCTGAGGCCGAGGCCGCCCCTCGGATCAAGACGTTCCTCGAGCTCGTGCTCGACGACGATCGCTAGGCCTCAGGGCAGCCGCAGTTCCATGCCCGCCACGACGAGCGCGGGATTGCGCAGCTGGTCGCGATTGGCCTCGTAGAGCCGGGGCGCCATCGAGCGGTCGCCGTAGAACCGCTGGGCGAGGGTTTCGAGCGTCTCGCCCGGGGCGACACGCACCTTCGCGGGCCGACGGCCGGGCTCGATCACCTGACCGGTTCCGGTGGGATTTTGCACCGCGGGCACGCTCCACGCCGGCGGGATGCGGAGCTCGAGGCCGATCGGGAGGACGTTCGGATCGGCGAGCCGGTCACGATTCACCGACCAGATCGCCTGCGCGCCGCCGGCGTGGCCATACACCTTGAGCGCGATGCCGGTGAGGTCGTCGCCATCCCGCACCACGTAGGTGGACGTGTCGCCCGCCGGCATCGCCGGCGCCACCCGCGACCTCGGCGCCGCGCCGTTGGCCGACCACGCCACGGCCAGCGGCGGCGGGGCGTCGGCATCGAGCAGCGGGGGCGGGGGCGTGTCGAGCGTCGACCGATAGGCGGAGTCGATCGGCGGGGCCGGCCGCGTGAGGTCGGCGGCCACCGGCGGCAGCGCCCCCGGCGGCGGGGGCGGCCGGTAGTCGCTCCGCGGCACGAACGGCGCCGACGGGGCGGCCCAATGCTCTTCCGGCGCCAACTGGGGCGCAGACGCATCATGCCAGCCGGCGGGCTGCTGCAGCATCTCGGGCTGCGCGGGCGGCACTGGCTGGAAGCCACCGGGCTGCAGCGCGGCATTCGCGGCCTGCTGCACCCAGGCGGCGGTTTCGGGCGGCGGCACGACGCCCCGCTCGCGCGAGTAGGCCGCCGCGACGCGGGCCACATACGGCCCGGCGGCCACGGCACCGGCCACGACGAGCGCGAGCCCGACCGCAAATCTCACCAGCCGAATGAAGTCGGACATGCGCATTCCTCTTCCGCTGCCACGCCTCAACTATGCACCCCGGCGGGCGGATGTGCGGGCCTGCGGATCGAGGCGGGGGCGTCAGGAACGGAACGCCCGCCCGCAGCGTGAGCATGGCCCGCAGGGTTTACCCAGGTGGACCGTGCGCAACCGAAAGGCGAGGGGTTGCCCATGCCCTTGAGCGGGCTATGGGAGCGAGCGTAGCCAAGGATGGCGAAGCGAAGCGGACATGCAGAGAGCCGAGGCCGGGAGGGCCGAGGCGAACGTCCGGCGAGAGGGCGTGGGCAACCCCGAGCCGGATTGGGCGAGTCAAGCAATGACAGGCTAAAGCCCGTCCTACGACGCGGCGGCCGGGGTCGGGGAGCCGAGGCCGAAGCGGTGCTGGAGCCAGAGCACGATCGGCGAGGCGATGTAGATCGTGCTGTAGCTGCCGGTGATGATGCCGACGAGCATCGCGAACGCGAAGGCGTGGATGCCCTGCCCGCCGAACGCGTAGAGGATCAGGGTCGCCAGGAACGCCGTGCCCGAGGTGAGGATCGTGCGGCTCAGGGTCTGGTTGACGGCCTTGTCCACCATCGCCGCGGTGACGTATTGGCTCTTGCCGCGCAGCTCGCGGAGGCGGTCGAAGATCACGATCGTGTCGTTGATGGAGAAGCCAATGATCGTCAGCAGGGCGGCGACGACGTCGAGGCTGATCTTGAAATCGTCCACCAGCGCCCAGCCGAGGTACGGCGCCACGTAGTGCGACAGCGCCAGGCACCCCACCGCCACGAGGACGTCGTGGGCGAGGGCCACGACCGCCGCCAGTCCGAAGGCGACGTTCTGGAAGCGGAGCCAGACGTAGAGCACGATCGCCGCGAGGCTCACCAGGAGCGCCCAGACCGCGGTCACCTGCGTGTTGCCCGCCACCTTCCCGCCGATGGAGTTGGCGGCGAGGTACACCGGCGTCTCCGCGAGCGACGCCCTGAGCCCCTCGAGCACCTTGGTCGTCGTGGGGGCGTCGGTCTCGGCGGTGAGGACCCACTTCTCGTACGGCCTGGATCGCGCCTTCGCGCCGGGCGACTCGACCGCGAACGACACCGGCCCCGCGCCCGCCGCCGCGAAGCCGGCCTCGAGCGATTCGCGCAAGGTCGCCTGGTTGATCTTCGAGGGGAAGGAGAGGGTGGCGGTGGTGCGCGGCGTCGCCGCCTCGCCCTCCGCCGCGGGGGCGGCGGCCACGTCGGCGAACGACATGTCGTACGTCAGCAGCCGGCCCGGGAACACCTGCTGGAGCTTGGCCTGGACCTCGGCCGTGTCGCGCACCGAGGTGTCGATCTTGAACCGCCCACGCGACTCCCCTTCGACGGAGACCGCGCTGACCGCCACGTTGGGCAGGTCGCGGAGGCCGGAACGCACGTCGGCGATGTCGGGGGCCTGACCGTCGCGGAACGCCACCTGCACGCTCGTGCCGCC
>JBJSZP010000276.1:0-1183 GCA_046090365.1 Planctomycetia bacterium | reverse complement strand
GTCGTCGCCGCCGGCACCGCCGACGTGGCCGTGATCCCTCCCGTGAGCGGAGGCTGACATGGCGGCAGTGTGGTGTGCCCTGGTGCGCGAACCGATCGACACGGCGGCCCTGCTCGACCGCGTGGGTCACGCCGCCGCCGGCGCGAACGTACTCTTCGTGGGGACGACCCGCGCGATCACGGGCGATGTCGTGACGCGGAGCCTCGACTACGAGGCCCATGAGCCGCTGGCGGAGGCGCACCTGCGGGATCTCGCCGACGAGGCCGTGCGATCCTTCGCGCTCACGGCCTGCGCCGTGGTGCATCGCCTCGGCGTCGTGCCGGTGGGCGAGGCGAGCGTGGCGGTGGCGACGAGCGCCCCGCATCGCCGGGAGGCGTTCGCGGCCGCCGAGTGGCTGATGGAGCGGATCAAGCAGGGTGTGCCGATCTGGAAGCGCGACGAGGCTGCCGACGGCTCGCGCACCTGGATCCATCCGGAGGCGCGGCCGGAGTCGCCCGTGTCGGAGCGTGGGCCATGAGCGATCATGCAATCCGCGACCGGGAGCCCACGCTTGGGCTGATCGACGGCTTCGGCCGCGTGCACACCGACCTCAGGGTGAGCGTGACGGACCGCTGCAACCTGCGCTGCACCTACTGCATGCCCGTGGACGCGGTGTTCAAGCCGCGGGAGGAACTCCTCACCTACGAGGAGATCGCCCGCGTGGTCCGCGTGGCCGCCGGCCTCGGCATCCGCTCGATCCGGCTCACCGGCGGCGAGCCACTGATGCGGGCCGATCTCGACGAACTGGTGCGGCTACTCGTGGCCGTGCCGGGCATCGACGACGTGGCCCTCACGACCAACGGTTTGCTGCTTACCGAGCAGGCGGCGCGGCTGCGGGAGGCCGGGCTCCACCGGCTCAACGTGAGCCTCGACGCCTTGCGGGAGGACGTGTTCGAAGCGATCGCCCGCCGGCGCGGGCTCGACCGCGTGCTCGCCGGCCTCGCGGCGGCCCGGGCAGCGGGGTTCCCCGCGATCCGGATCAACGCCGTGTCGATCCGCGGCCTCACGGAGGGGGAGATCGTGCCGCTCGCGGACTTCTGCCGCCGCGAGGGATTCCACCTGCGGTTCATCGAGTTCATGCCGCTCGACGCTGAGCAGGGCTGGTCCGACGGGCAGGTGCTCTCGGGCGCCGAGGTGCGGGCCA
>JBJSZP010000275.1:0-8653 GCA_046090365.1 Planctomycetia bacterium | reverse complement strand
CGAGCGGCGCGCCGCCGGTGCGATCGGTGGCCCCGAGCGCGGCGAGGTCGATCCCCGTGCCGACGAGCATCGCCTGGGCGCGAAACTCGCGCGGCGTCCGCACCGAGATGGAGTCGCTGGTGGGCATGGGGAATCATCCGCCTCCAAGTGTCCGACGGCGGGGCCGCGCCCGTGCCGGGCGAAACCGTGGCCGGCCGTCGTGAGCCGCGCACGCGAGTCTATCGTTGCATGAAACCGCATGCAGGGGCGCGATGCGGCCGGGAGAACCTCGCATGGCGCCCATGGACCGCTCCGATCCGATCATCCTCGGGCACCTGCTCGCCGAGCACCGTGAACTGTTCACGCGGATGCAGTCGGTGCGCACGGCGCTCGCCGACCTGCGGCCGCCGACCGCCGGGCGGTTTGCCGACCTGCGGGCCGGGCTCGCCGACCTGCGCGAGCACCTGCGGGCGCACTTCGAGCAGGAGGAGCAGGGAGGCTTCATGGAGGAGTCGATCGCCCGGATGCCGCGGCTCGCCCCGGCAGCCGCCGCCATCATGCGGCAGCATCCCGCCCTGCTCGCCGAACTCGACACCTTGATCGAACGGCTCTCCGGAGGCGATATTTCGGCGGAGGCGTGGGCCAGGGCCGGCCGCGACTTCGAGCACTTCTCCGCCACCATGACGGCCCATGAGAGGAGCGAGAATGCGGTCGTCCAGGAAGGCTACAACGAGGATCTGGGCCTGCTCGATTAGCGCCGCGCTCGCAGCCGCGGCACTCGCCGACGAGCCCGGGCCGAAGCCCGATGCCGTCGCCGACTTCATGCGGGCGAAGCTCGGCCATTCGCAGCACGTGCTCGAGGGGCTCGCCCTCGAGGACTACGACCTCATCGCCCGTGGGGCCCAGGAACTCGCGCTCGCGAGCCAGGCCTCGAGCTGGCAGGTGCTCCAGACCGAGGAGTATGCGCGGCAGAGCGCCGACTTCCGCCGTTCGTGCGACACGCTCCGCGGCGCGGCCAAGGCCCGCAACCTCGATGGCGCGGCGCTGGCATGGATGGAAGTGACGATGAAGTGCATCCAGTGCCACAAGTACGTCCGCGACCAGAAATGACGCGGGCGCCCGTCCCGCCCGCCAACAAGCCCGGAGCGGAAGCGACGGGGTGATGAGTGGCAACGCATCGCGGGCCAGGCCAGGAGGGCCGAGTCTCTACCGGCCGATGCAGATCGGCCTAGGGAAAATGGCACGATGCCATGTTTCCCGTAAAGACGGAAGCGACGGGGTTTCGCATTGCACCGCGTATCACCCCAGCACGTCGTCGATCCGGACATCCCGCGGGGTGAATGTGGCGTCAAGCGGCGTCACCTTGCGGATCCGCTCCAGGTCGATGAGCACCGGCGCCGTCGCCGGCTGACCGTCGGCAACGAACGCGAGCAGCTGCACGACCGGCGGCTCGATCACGATCCGATGGGGATGGAGCCGCCGCGGCCCCGCCGCGCCGTCTTCCTCCACCTCGATCTCGTGGCAGTCGGTGATGGCCCCGCTGAGCATCGAGATCAGCCGGGGCCGCGCGGCGTAGCGGGGATCGAACCCACGCACGTGGAACACGCTCTTGGCGGCGTCGAGCCGCTCGCGCATGGCAGCCGGGACGTCGCGCTCGAGCTTGAACCGCAGCGACTCGATCCCCGTCCAGAGGATCGTGCCTTCGAACGGCTTGAGCAGGTCGCGGCCCACCGTAAACGCCACGAGTTCGAGGAGCGTGAGCGGCTCGGCCGGAATCCGCCGGCCCTGCGCGCCATCCCTGGCGATCATCCAGCCATACTTCCGGCCGTCCGGCAGGGGCACGTGGTCGACCGCATAGCCGCAGGACACCAGAAACTCGCAGTCGCGGCGGAGCGTCCGCGGCGAGAGCCGCGTGAGCCCGAGCCGTTCCCTGATCGCCGCGATCACCGCCTGGTCATCGAGCGGCTGGCGGGCGGCGGAGAGAAGTTCGAGAAGGGCGAAGATGCGGAGAAACTGCTCATGGCGGGCGAAGTTGCGCGGCATGCTGACTGCCCTGGGCCATCCGGACTCCACCGCGGAGCACGAAACCCGTTTCGGTGTCGGCAAATTCCGAGTATTTTCCAAACCCAAACAGGTTTCGGTGCAGGAGTTTCAGCCCTGCCTCGGCACCCTTGGTCAAGCGAATCGCCCCGCCATCCTGTTTTCACGCCGCCCCCCTCTTTCGGTTGGTGGTTGGCCCTTCCGTACGGAGCTTCCGTCCGAGCGACTCGAGCATCGGCACTGCGGCCTCCGCAGCCTCGACGAGCCGGTCGATCATGGCAGCGAGTTGCGCCGCACCGAGCGATCCATCCTCGACGGCCATCTCCGCCACCAGCCGCAGGTCTGCCTGGTCGGCGGCGAACTCGATCGCCACGAGCGGGATCTCGGGGGCGAGACGGCAGAGCGCGAGGCAGGTAGTTGCCGGGTCGGGACCCGGCGCGAATGCCCGCGAAATACAGGCCCGAACCCGCCGGCCGTCGTCAGGCGTCTCAAGCGCCATCACCACGAGGTGCTCCCCGCGCAGGTTCCGGTATTCCCGCGTGACGAACACGAGCCGGATCACGTCTTCTTCAGCGTCGACGTGGTGGCGGAGGCCAAGTTTCTTGAGCAGGCGGGCGCAGGCGGCAATGGAGGTGGGCATGGCTGACTCTCCTCGTGTCGAGAAACGATCCGATCGATGCACGGCACCGCGAGCACTGACCTACCCACCCCCCCCGTACGTGGTATATACGCTGCCGGGTCGAAAACCTTGCGCGCGACTTCCGAGCAGTGCGCCGCACGCACGATCAACGCCTGACCAACCGTGCCGGAGCAGCGTTCATCATGAATTCCATATCGCACGGCTTGCGACGCACGAGGGGGGCAAAGGAATGCCGTCCACGGGACAACGCCCTGCCGACGTCACCGACGCGTTGATCGCCTGGCAGGAGACCGGCGACGAGCGATCGCTTGAATCGCTCATCGTTGCAACGCGCACAGAACTCGAGCAGTTCGCGGCGGCGAGCCTGCGGCGTCGCGGCATCGCAGACCATTCGGCCGTCGACGACGCGCTGTCGCTCGTGTTCGATCATCTGCGGCGGCTGCGGGGCGCGGCCCCCGGGGAGCACGCCGTGGCCCGGTTCGAAGTCGCCCGCATACCCGACGGTCGAAGAGGCGACGCGGGCAAGGCCTACCTTGCGTGGCTCACACGCGAGCGGGCATGCGACGTCGCCCGCCAGCGTCGGCGGCTCACGAAACACGTGCAGTCACTCGCCGACGGCACGATTCGGACGAGACTGTATGTCGATCTGCACGGCAATCGCGAGGACGACCGCGATTGTCGGGTCCTGTTCCACGCGGCCATCGCGCGGCTCGATCCGCGGCTCCGCACCGTGGTGGACCTGCTGATCGAGGGCAAGAGCCAGGCCGTGATCGCCCACGCGCTCGACGTGTGCGAGGGCACCGTGTCGCGGCTGCGATCGAAGGCGATCGCAGAGCTGCGGCGGATGATGGAATAAATCACGCAAACACGACGGTGCGGCGGCCGTGGAGGAAAACCCGCTCCTCGAGCACCAGCCGCATCGCCCGGGCGAGCACGAGCTTCTCCACGTCGCGGCCGGCCTGGGCCATCCGCTCGGGTGTGAACGTGTGGTCCACCGGCGTCACGTCTTGGGCGATGATCGGGCCGTCGTCGAGCTCGGCCGTCACGAAATGCGCCGTCGCCCCGATCAGCTTCACGCCCCGGCCGAAGGCCTGCCGATACGGGCTCGCCCCGGCGAAGGCCGGGAGGAACGAATGGTGGATGTTCACGATCCGGTTCGGCCGCCGCTCGATGAACTTCTCCGACAGCACCCGCATGTAGCGGGCGAGCACGACGTATTCCGGCGCGTAGCCGTCGATCACGCGCTGCAGCTCGGCCTCCTGCGCCTCCCGCGAGACGCCCTCGTGGGGCACGTGGTGGAACGGCACGCCGAACCGCTCCACGAGGCCGCGGAGCACGTCGTGGTTGCTCGCCACCGCCACGATCCGGCCCGGCAGCTCGCCGCAGGCGTCGAGCAGGAGCAGTTCGCCGAGGCAGTGGGGCTCGCGCGTGGCGCAGACCACGATCGGCCGCCGCTCCGCCCGCGTCACGCGCACGCGGGCCGCCGCCGGCAGCACGGCGGCGAGGCCGCGCTCGAGATCCGCCGCGGCCACGACGCCGTCGGCCGGCACGACCTCCGCCCGAAAGAAGAAGTGACCCGCGTTCGTGTCGACGAACTCGTGGTTGGCCTCGATGTTGAGCCGCCGCGCCTGGAGCACGCCCGTGATCCGGTGGATGAGGCCCACCTCGTCGGGGCAGTCGACGAGCACGATCGACCGCGGGATCTGTCCTGTCATGTCGGCGGCCCGGCTCATGTCGGAATCCAGGCGAGCACGACGTCGTCGACGGAGATGTCGGTCTTCTTGGCGGGGATCTCGATCGTCTCGAGCACGATCCGGCTCGGGTCGGCGTCGACCCGGATCCGCTCGAGCTCGGCATCGACCTCCTCCTCGAGCACCTGCCGCCGCTCCTCGAGCGTGGCCAGGCTCTCCTCGGCGTGGGCCACGTCGGCCTGCTGCCTGGCCGCCCGGCTCGCCGTGCGCATGCTCGTGGCGGCCTTGCCGATCGTGGTGGAGCTGGCCATCTTGCGGCCGAGGAGGGCCCCGAGCACGGCCGACCCGATCGACACGTAGGTCTGCATCGACTGGTTCTTGGCCTCCGCCTTCTCGCGCTCCACCTTCTGCCGGGCCCGCTCGATCCGGTCGGTGAGCGAGGCGATCTTCTGGGCGTAGCGGCTACGGACGTCGTCGATCCGGGAGTCGCGCCATTCCTTCGCCCGCTGCGTGAGGCGCACGCGGAAGTCGGCCTCGCTCTCGCCCGGCCGCGACACGGCGTCGAGGTCGGGCGCGGCATACACGACGAGCTTCGCCGTGCGGGCGAGATGCCCCTTGAGCGCCGTGGCGAGCGCCGCGTAGCCCTTCGGGCCGGCAAGCACGGAGGGCAGGCTCGCGAACGAGCCGGTGCGGGGCGCTGGTTCCACTTCCGGCGGCTCGGGCAGCGTGTCGGCCGCCTCCCACGCCGACTCGCCGACAGAGTCGCTCGCCGGCGCCAGGCAGATCACCTCGCGGTCGACGTCGACCCGCGCGGCGGCCTTCGCGTAGCGGACGCGGGCCCGGCCGAGGATTGCCGGTTCGTAGACCACCGCCGCATCCGGGCCGATGTGCCGCTTCGGCGCCAGGAACACCTCGCGCACGCCCGGCGGCAGGATCGGCCTCGGGGCCCCGGCGGCCAGCCCGGCATCGGGCCGTTCGAGCATGATCGAGGGCTGGGCCGCAGTCGTGGCTGCGGTCGGGGCATCGCCCGTGAGCCGCTTGATCTCCTCGCGGAGGAGCGGGCCGCGCAGGTAGGCGAGCGTCCAGCGGGTCTGGAACACCGTCTCCTCGTCGTCGTGCACGCTGTGGAGGAGGAACATCCGCTGCTCGAGGCCCGAGAGCAGCCGGTCGAGCCTGTTCCTGTCGAACGACCGGCCCGCCGACGACGCCGCCCCTTCGAGGCCATCGAGCACGCGGGCCTTGTCGCGGGCGGTCTGCAGCCGGCCGAGAAACCAGATGCCGGCGTTCGAGAGCCCCTTGTAGTCGAGGTCGACCGGATTCTGCGTGGCGAGCACCACGCCCAGGCCGAAGGCCCGCGCCTGCTTCAAGAGCGTGAGGATCGGGCCCTTGCTCGGCGGGTTGGCCGTCGGCGGCACGTAGCCGAACACCTCGTCCATGAGGAACAGCGCCTTGAGCGACGACGTGCCTCCCTGCGACCGCATCCAGGCCACGGTCTGCCCGGCGAGGAGCGTGACGAACGCCATCCGCTGGGCGTCGTTCAGGTGCGCGATCGACACGACGCTCACCCGCGGCTTCCCCTCGGCGGTCCAGAGCAGCCGGCCCACGTCGAGCGGCTCGCCGGAGAGCCAGGCCTCGAAGCCGGGGGCTGCGGCCACCGTGTTGAGCCGACTCGCGAGCTGGAAGCGATCGCCTGCGGGGAAGAAGTTTTCCAGATCGAGGAAGCCCACCCGCTCCACCGGCGGCGCGGGGATGGCCCGCACGAGCGTGCCGAAGTCGATCTTCTGTCCGCTTTTCCACAAGGCGTCGACGATCGAGGAGAGGAGCACGTGCTCGCGGCTGCGGCCCGGCTCGGCGTCGATGCCGGCGAGCGCGAGGATGCCCGACACGAGCGATTCGATCCGCTCCCGCCGCGCCTCGGGATCGTCGAGCACGTCGGCGGACGGCGCCTCGAGGCTCTCGAGCATCGCCAGCGGCCGGCCCGCGCGGCTGCCGGGCGTGTACACGGCCATGTCGACCGCCGCCTTGAGCCGCGCGATCCGCTCGGGCGACTGGCCGCTCGCGGCGAGGCCGTCGCGCCACTTGGCGGCGGTGCGCTCCGCGAGCGCCTCGAGCGTGATCCCGTCGCGCTTGGCGGCGTCGGCCTCGAGCCAGGGCAGAAAGTCGGCCGGCGCGAGGTCGGGGAAGGCGAGGAGGATGTTGGCGAGGTCGCCCTTGGGGTCGATCACGAGCGTGGGGATGCCGTCGAGGGCGGCCTCCTCCACGAGGTCGATGAGCAGGCCCGTCTTGCCGCTGCCCGTCATGCCCACGCACACGGCGTGGGTGGTGAACCGGCGGGCGTCGACGAGCAGCGGATCGGTGCCGCCCTTGCCCGTCTTCGGGTCGCACTTCCTGCCGAGATAGAAGACGCCGAGGCCCTCGATGTCGACCGTATTCGCCTTGCTGCGCGTGGTGCGTTTCATGGTGGAGCGATTGTAACCTCGGCTGCCGCGGGGGCGGGGAGCGGGTCGCCGTCGGCCGTGACGCCGAGCAGTTGCTCCGCGGCCCGCTCGAGCGTGGCCACCAGCGGCCCCGGCCAGAGGCCGAAGGCGAACAGCGGCACGAGGAGCGCCGTGAGGGCCAGCCGCTCCCGCGGGAGGATCGTGTGCCGCGGGCCATCGACCGCGGTCGGCCCCCCGAAGATGAAAAACCACCCCCGCATCACGGCGATCCCGGAGAGCACCGTCGACGCGATCACGAGCAGCCCCGCGTGGAGCTGCTCGTCGAGGCTCCCCGACACGATCAGGTCGTCGGCCACGAACGACAGCGTGCCCGGCAGCCCGATCGCAGCGAGCCCGAAGATGAGAAACAATCCCGCGAGCGCGGGCGCGTCGTGAAACCGCCCCTGCGGAGTGGCGAGGCTGAGCGGCCCGGCCCGGCTCTCGAGGGCCCAGGCCACGAGCCCGATCCCGGTGAGCGCAAGGCCGCTCGAGATCCACACGCAGAGCGCGCCGTTGATCTCCATCGGCAGCTTGCCCGAGAGGCCGGCGAGCACGAGCGCCGACTGGCTCATGGCGAGCGTGCCGATCAGCCCGCGCAGGTCGCTCTGCACGACCGCGAGCGCCGCACCGTAGGCGGCCGTCACGAGCGCGAGCTGCGCGAGCACGGCGAGCTCCGCGCCCACGCCGGCCCCGTGGTCGGCATGCCCCATCAAGAGCCGCACCGCCGTGTAGGCCGCCACCTGCGGCATCGTGGCTGCGAGCGCCGTCGAGAGCGGGGCGCCGGAGAAGAGCGCGGGATACCAGGAGTGGAAGGGCACGATCCCCTTGCGCAGGAGCACGGCGATCGCCACGAGCCAGCCGCCCGTGTTGCCCACGAGCCCGCAGTCGCTCTCCCATGGAGGATCGGCGAGCATCAGGAACGTGCCGCCCGCCATGCAGCCGATCGCGAGCAGCATCACGGTGGCAAACACCCGCGCCGCGGGCCGGCCGCCGGGCGTGCCGCGGGTCGAGATCCACGTCGGCAGCGCCGTTCCGATCCACAGGGCCACGAGCGCCAGCGGATGGGCCGTGGAGAACAGGGCAAACGTCGCCGCCGCGCCGAGCAGAAGCCGCACCGTGGCGGCCTGGTCGAGAAACCGCTTCGGCGCCACGAGCACGATCGCGAGTTCGATGAGGGCGACCGTGGGGAGAAGCGTCGCCGTGATCCCGTCGACGTGCACGAGCGAGCCGCCGCCAAACCGGGGGCCAAACTCGAAGGCCGAGCCCGTGGCCGCGTAGGACAGCCACGAGAGCAGCGCCGCCGCGGCGAGCGCGGCGCCGAGCCCGCCCACGGCGGGCGTGCGCGGGCTGCGTCGGAAGCCGCCGGCGGCCACGACCGCCGCAGCGAAAAGCGGCAGCGCGACGACCGCCGCCACGAGGCCGAGCACAAAGCCCGGCGCCGGCTCGCCCGCGAGAAGCATGCTTCCGCTCACGGTCGCCCTCCTTCCCGCGGCGACCGCCCGCCGCCCAGCCACGTCACCCAGGCCTGCTCGGCCGCCGCCAGCCGCTCGAGCAGCCCCAGCGCCGGGCCGACCACGAACCTCTTCACGGCCATCTCCTCGAAGCCCCGCTCGAGCGCGATCCGATACACGGCCGCCTGGGCGCGGGCCGGCAGCCACGCGAGTGGCGACCAGCCGCCGAGATCGGGATGGCCGCCGATCGCCGCCTCGAGCTCGTGGCGGTCGTGGAGCGCCGACGGCGACCGCAGGATCTGCAGGCTGCGGAGGATGGCGTGGCTGACCACGTGCACGAGCGGGATCACCCGCCAGCCGAGCCCGATCTCCACG
>JBJSZP010000274.1:0-2344 GCA_046090365.1 Planctomycetia bacterium | reverse complement strand
GGTCGGTGATCCTCTACGGGCCCCCGGGCGTGGGCAAGACGACGCTCGCCGAGATCATCGCCACCGAGACGCGGCGGCGGTTTCTCGAACTCTCGGCCACGGCCTCGGGCGTGAAGGACGTTCGCGAGGTCTTGGAGGCCGCCCGCCGCCGGCTGGAGGACGACGGCGAGAAGACCTGCCTGTTCATCGACGAGATCCACCGCTTCAACAAGGCCCAGCAGGACGTGCTCCTGCCCGACGTCGAGAACGGTGTCATCGCCCTGATCGGCGCCACGACGCAGAACCCGTTCTTCGCGCTCACCAGCGCCCTCGTGAGCCGGAGCCGGATCTTCGAGCTCGAGAGCCTGTCGCGCGACGACATCGCCGAGATCCTGCGGCGGGCCGTGGCCGACCGCGACCACGGCCTCGGCGGCGAGCGGGTGGAGCTCGCGGCCGAAGCCCTCGATTTCCTGGTGGAAACGTCGGACGGCGACGCCCGGCGGGCGCTCGGAGCGCTCGAGATCGGCGTGCTCTCGAGCCCCGAGCGGCCGCTCCATTTCACGCTCGACCTGGCCCGCGAGAGCGTGCAGCGGAAGGCGATCACCTACGACTCCGGCGACACGCACTACGACTGCGCCAGCGCCCTCATCAAGAGCATCCGCGGGAGCGACGCCGACGCGGGGCTCTACTGGCTCGCGCGGATGCTCGAAGGGGGCGAGGACGTGCGGTTTCTCGCCCGACGGCTCGTGATCCTCGCGAGCGAGGACCTCGGCAACGCCGACCCGCGGGCGCTCATGATCGCCGTGGCCGCCATGCAGGCGACCGAGTTCGTGGGGCTGCCGGAGTGCCAACTCACGCTCTCGCAGGCCGTCACGTATCTGGCCCTCGCCCCCAAGAGTAACGCCTGCACGACCGCGATCGGCGCGGCCCGGCGCGACGTGCGCGAGAAGCGGGTGCTCCCCGTGCCGCGGCACCTCCAGGACAAGCATTACGCAGGGGCCAAGCGGCTCGGCCACGGCCAGGGCTACGAGTATTCCCACGACGCCCCCGACGGCATCGCCGCCCAGGACTACCTCGGCGTCGAATCGCGATACTACGAGCCGACCGACCGCGGCTTCGAGCGCGACCTGGCCGAGCGTCTCGCCGAGATCCGGCGGCGGCTCCGCGAAGGAGAGGCCTGACGTGCGGGCCGTGGTGCAGCGGGTGCGCGAGGCGGCCGTGACCATCGGCGGCGACGTGGCCGGCCGGATCGGCCCCGGCCTCGCCGTGCTCGTGGGCGTGGAGCGGGGCGACACGGCCGACGACGTCGACTGGCTGGCGGCGAAGGTCGCGCACCTGCGGATCTTCGCCGACGACGAGGGACGGATGAACCGCGACGTGCGGGAGATCGGCGGCGACATGCTCGTGGTGAGCCAGTTCACGCTCCATGCGAGCACGAAGAAGGGCAACCGCCCGAGCTTCGTCGCAGCCGCCCCGCCCGAGGAGGCCGTGCCGCTCTACGAGCGGTTCCTTGCCGCCGTCGAGACGCTCGTCGGCCGCCCGGTGCCGCGGGGCGTGTTCGGGGCGGACATGCAGGTGGCGCTCGTCAACGACGGGCCGGTGACGATTCTGATCGACTCCCGGCGTCGGGAATGAGTCGCGCCGGTTCCGTGCGAGCCGCGGGCGGCGGCGGTGGACGGCCGGGAAACTGTGCTAGAATGAGCGGCCCGCGGTGGCTATAGCTCAGTTGGTTAGAGCACTAGATTGTGATTCTAGGGGTCGCGGGTTCGAGTCCCGTTAGCCACCCATTTTCACGCCCGCAGGGCCATCCATGGCCCCTGCGGGCTTGAGCGGCTGCGGGGCAAGCCAAGGTTGCCCCGAGCCGCTGGCGGCCGCACATCCGGGCGGCCGTAGGACAGGCTTCAGCCTGTCATGACCTGTTGGTTGCTGCGCCGGCTCGGGGTTGCCCCTTACCACCTCGCCGGACTGTTTCACGGGCAGGCTCGGCATCGTGCCGCCCTGCCCTTGGCCGACCTCCGTCGGCTGGCACGAACCCGGCCTTCCAGGCCTAGCCTCCAATGCGCTGCCGGGCTGGAGGCCCGGCTCTCAAGACCGAACGGAGGTTCGGCAAGCAAAGCGAGGCAGGATGCCGAGGCTTTGCGTGAAGTAGCCCAAATACGCCGGCTCAATGGTAGGGGCAACCCCTCGCCTCCCCGTTTCCAGTTGAGGAGGCTTCGGGCTCCCCGTGTCCCGGGAGCCGGCGTGAGTCGGGCACCGATTCGCCGCAGGCGAATTGGTCGGCGGAGCCATGGATGGCGCAGCGCCTGTGACTCCGAGCGAACGAAGCCCCGGGCACCGATCCGCCGCAGGCGGATTGGTCGTGGCG
>JBJSZP010000273.1:0-791 GCA_046090365.1 Planctomycetia bacterium | reverse complement strand
ATGGTGTCGGCAAACGGCACGTGGTGCGTGATCCACGGCTGCGTGTCGATCCGCTCCGCCTCGATCAGGCCGATGATCCTGGTGAAGTCGCGCGAGAGGGCGTTGCGGCTGGCGAGAAGCGTCAGTTCGCGCCGGTGCATCACCGGGGCGTGCGGAAACACGAGGTCGGCCTGCGTGATCCCCACGTACACCACCCGCCCGCCGAAGCTCGCGAAGGCCAGGGCCCGGGCCATGCTCAGGTTGCTGCCGGTGGCGTCGACGACCACGTCGCACATCCGCGCGTCGGTGAGCGCCGCCAGCGCCGCCTCGTCGGATGGATCGCCTTTCGCCGCCACCGTGTCGGCGATCCCCATCTGTTCACGGACGAAGGCGAGCCGACTGTCGGCCATGTCCATCACGATCACCCGTGCCCCGGAGAGCTTTGCGAATTCGACGGCCGAGAGGCCGATCGGCCCCGCGCCGATGACGAGCACATTTTCTCCGGGCTTTGGCGCTCCCCGGTCGATCGCGTGGCAGCCGATCGCGAGGGTTTCGACGAGGGCATTCTGGGCGGCCGTGAGCCGCGGCGACGGATGCAGTTTCCGGGCCGGCACGGTGAACAGCGGCCGCAGGCCGCCGTCGCAGTGGACGCCGAGCGTCTGGTGGTGCTCGCAGCAGTTGGTGAGGCCGCGCTGGCAGGAATAGCAGCGCTGGCAGTTGATGTAGGGCTCGACGCAGCAGCGGTCGCCGGGCTTCACGTTGGTGACGCCGGTCCCGACGGCCACGACCTCGACGCCCAGTTCGTGCCCCGG
>JBJSZP010000272.1:0-3407 GCA_046090365.1 Planctomycetia bacterium | reverse complement strand
AGCACGTCGGCCGGCGTCTCGACGGCCGAAAGTTTTCCGAGTTCCTCGAGCCCCGCGAGCAGCCGGTCGATTCCCAGCGACGCCCCCACACCCGGCAGCGACTGCTTCGTGTAGAGACCGGCGAGGTTGTCGTAGCGGCCGCCGGAGCAGATGCTGCCGAGCGTCGGCAGGTCGTCGAGGAAGCTCTCGAGCACCACGCCCGTGTAGTAGTCGAGGCCACGGGCGATCGAGGGATCGACGACGACGCGGCCGTCGGCCACGCCCGCCGCCTTCGCCCCGGCGAGCAGCGCGCGCAGCCCCGCCACGCCGGCCCGGCCGCTCTCCGAGCCGGCGACGAGCCCGTCGAGCGCCGCGAGCACCTCCGCCGGCGGACCGGCGAGGCCGGCCATCCCCAGGAGCTTCGCGGCGGCATCGCCGGATACACCGTGACCGCCAAGTTCGGCGGCCACGGCCTCGGGCGACGCCTTCCCGAGCTTGTCGAGCGCCCGCAGGACATCGGTCGAGCGGTCGGCGAGCCCGAGCGCCCCGAGCACGCCGCCGAGCACGCGGCGGTCGTTGACGCGGATCGTGAAACGCTCGATCCCGATCGCGGTGAGCAGGTCGTGCACCACGAGCACCGTCTCCAGGTCGGCCACGGGGCTCGTGGTGCCGATCGTGTCGAAGTCGCACTGCATGAACTCGCGGTAGCGGCCGCGCTGCGTGTTCTCGCCGCGCCACACCGTGGCCATGTGGTAGCGTTTGAAGGGCGTGCCGAGCGCGGCGATGTGCTGGGCGCAGAACCGGGCGAACGGCACCGTGAGGTCGAACCGCATGCCCACGTCGCGGCCGCCGTGGTCGGTGAACCGGTAGAGCTGCTTGTCGGTCTCGGCGCTCCCCTTGCCGGTGAGGATCTCGAGGTATTCGAGCGCCGGCGTATCGATCGGGGTGAAGCCGTAGGAGCGATACACCCGCCGGGCGACGTCGAGGATCCTTTCGCGCGCAAGCGCCTGCGCCGGCAGGTGGTCGCGAAACCCCTTCAGCGTCCGCGGCTCGATCATGACACGATCGGGAGGAGAGGCGGCTTCGGGCCGCGGATCGACCGGCGGCGGTTCTTCCGCTTCCGGCCGTCGCCGATCTCCTTGCCGCCCGGCCCGAGGACCGCGTCCATGTATTCCTCGACCTGCTCCGCGGTCTCGAAGTATTGATCGTACACCCAGTCGTCTTCGTACTCGCAGTCTTTCGTCGTGTATTCCCGGCAGATCTGCGGCCGCGTCTCGTAGATTCCGCAGCGGTGGTCGGCCTGCAGGTGCTTGCACTCGGTGTGCACGCACACATACCAGTCGCCATCTTCCGTGAACACGGTGGCGTGGTCGTGGAGGAGGAACCAGCGGATGTACTCGAACTCCTCACGCGTGGTGGGCGTCTCGAGCGGCAGGGCGAAGTAGCGGCAGCACTTGGCCGTGCAATATTCGCAGAGCACCTTGTCCTTCGGCACGTCGCCGCGCTTCGGCTTCGGCGGCAGCGTGGGCAGCGGCAGATCGGCGACAGACATCGAACCCTCCATGCGGCTCTCGGCCCGCGGGTGTCGCGGGGCCGGCACTATACCATCCGTCTCGCCCCCCCGATCCCCTATACTCGGCGTCCGTTCCGGAGGGAGTCGGTCGATGCCCAAACGCTGGCACATTCAGCCCCACGACGGGCCGCTCGTCGCCGCGATCGAACGCTCGGCCGGCGTGTCGCCGATCGTGGCCCGGCTGCTCGCGGCCCGCGGCCTCACCGACGCGGCCGACGTGAAGGCCTTTCTCGCCGGCACGATGGCCGACCTCCGCGACCCCGACCTTCTGCCCGGCGTGGCCGCGGCCGCCGACTGCATCCTCGCGGCCGCGCGGGCCGGCCGCCGGATCGTCGTCTACGGCGACTACGACGCCGACGGCATGTGCGCCACGGCGATCCTCATGAGCTGCCTGGAGGCGCTCGATGCGAACGCCGCCTGGTATGTGCCCGACCGGCTCGAGGAGGGCTACGGCCTCAACGCCCAGGCCCTCTCCACGCTCGCCGGCCAGGGCGCGAGTCTCGTCGTCACCGTCGACTGCGGGATCGCGAGCGTGGCCGAGGCCCGCCACGCCCGGGATCTCGGGCTCGACCTCATCATCACCGACCACCACTCGTTCGCCGACACGCTGCCCGACGCAAGCGTGCTTGTGCACCCGCGGCTGCCGGGCACGGCCTATCCCTTCGGCGAGCTGTGCGGCGCGGGAGTGGCGTTCAAGCTTGCCTGGGCCATCGCCACGCGGGCCAGCGGCGCCAAGCAGGTCACGCCCCGGCTCCGCGAGATGCTCTTCAAGGGGATGGGCTTCGCCGCCCTCGGCACGGTGGCCGACGTCGTGCCCCTGCTCGACGAGAACAGGATCTACGTGAAGCACGGCCTCGAATGCCTGCGGAAGCGGGGCGGCCCGGGGATCGCCCGGCTGCTCGCGCTCGCCAAGCTCGACGAAAAATCGCAGCTCGAGAGCGAAGACGTGGCCTTCCGGCTCGCGCCCCGCCTTAACGCCGCCGGCCGGCTGGGGCAGGCGGCCTGCGGCGTGGAGCTGCTCACGACCGCCGACGAAGCCCGCGCGGCGAGCCTCGCCACCTATCTCCACGAGCTCAACGCCCGCCGGGAGACCGAGGAACGCAGCATCATGCTCGCGGCCACGAAGCAGGCCCGCGAGCGATTTGATCCAGCGCACGATGCGGCTCTCGTGCTCGCCGACCAGGGCTGGCATCCGGGCGTGATCGGGATCGTGGCCGGCCGGCTCGCCGAGAAGTTTCACCGCCCCGTGGTGATGATCGCCCAGGACGCGCTCCAGGGCCGCCCGGCGACGGGCAGCGTGCGGAGCGTGCCGGGCTTCGACGTGCACGCGGCGCTCGTCGCCTGCCGCGGGCATCTCGTCACCTGCGGCGGCCACGCGGCGGCGGCCGGCCTGCGGATCGAGGATGGCGCGATCGACGCCTTTCGTGAGCAGTTCCTCGCCGAGGTCGCCGCCCGCCTGCCGGAGTCGCTGCGGCAGGCCCAGATCGCGATCGACGGCGAGGCGACGCTCGCCGGCCTCACGCTCGACGCGGTCACGCAGATGGAAAAGCTCGCCCCGTTCGGCCAGGCGAACCGCCGGCCGCTGCTCTGCGCCACGGGCGTGAGCCTCGCCGAGCCGCCGCGGGCGATCGGCGGCGGCGGCCGCCATCTCGCGATGAGCCTCGTGCAGCACGGCGCGAAGGTGCGCGGCGTGGCGTTCGGCGGCGCCGAGTGGCTCGACCACCTGCCGCCGCCGGGCCAGCCATTCCACGTGGCCTTCAAGCCAAAGATCAACGAGTTTCGCGGGCGGCGCACTGCCGAGATGGAGATCGTCGACTGGCGGCCCGCGGGCGTCGACGTGACGGCCGAGGTGGCC
>JBJSZP010000271.1:0-5740 GCA_046090365.1 Planctomycetia bacterium | reverse complement strand
GGTTGTCCCCTACCATTGAGACGGCGTATTTGACCAGCGAAGCCATGGATGGCGCAGCGCAGGCAAATCCGAGCGAGCCGTAGCCTGGAGGGCGAAGGCGAGCGTCCGGCGAGATGGTAGGGGCGACCCCGAGCCGGCGCGTTCGAGAAGAGGCATGACAGGCTGAAGTCTGTCCCACGGGCCGGGCTGGGTCATGCGGTGACCCAACCCGGGCGGATGACGTTGACGCTGGCTAGGCTCAGCCGAGGCGGTCGAGCAGGCGGTCGAGGGCCAGGTCGAGCTTCTCGGGCGTCTCGTACGAGCCGTCGGCGATCGCCGCGCGGATCGCGTTCACCTTGTCGAAGCGGATGTCGGCCGTCGATTCGGCGGCACGCACCGCGTCGACCGACAGCGTGACCGAGTCCTGCACCTCGCCGACGCCCTGCTGCATCGCGGCCTGCGTGGCCTGCGACGCCTCCACGCCCTTGACTCCACCGAGCGCCTGGGCACCGTGCGTCGAAAACACACCGAAGATGTTCATGATTGCACTCCTTGCAGACGGTTGGTGATGGCCCGAGTGGCTTCCCTGCGTCCCCCGTCGTGACCACTTCTACGTGGCGTTGCGACGGATGGTTCGTTCGGGTGTTCGGGAATCGTGACTGTCTGTGTTCCTATTGTTGCCGCGCTTTCGTGGTCCGGCGACTCCGGTCGT
The DNA here is from genome assembly GCA_046090365.1 of Planctomycetia bacterium. Lineage (GTDB taxonomy): Bacteria > Planctomycetota > Planctomycetia > Pirellulales > UBA1268 > RGVT01. Next base: position 5,049 of record JBJSZP010000271.1, on the reverse strand, counting down.
CGGAGGGCAGCGGATGTTTCGACGTGATCGTTGTCGATCGCGTCGCGACCTCCCGCTGTAGCCAACTGATTGTCTTCGGCGCGCCGCCTCGACAAACTCCAATGAAAAATTTTTTTGCCTGTTTTCGGTGTTCTGAGGATCTGCGGGCCCCCGGCCGGGTGGCCCCAGCCTGCCCAGCCTGCCGGGCTTACATCGCGAACTCGGGCCGGCGCCGCTCGAGCTGGTTCTGCAGCCGCTCGACGATGGCGCTGTGCATCTGGCTGACGCGGCTCTCGGAGAGGTCGAGGGTGGCCCCGATCTCCTTCATCGTCAGCTCCTCGTAGTAGTAGAGGATGATGATCAGGCGCTCGTTGCGGTTGAGGCCCTTGGTCACCAGCCGCATGAGGTCGGCCTTCTGGATGCGGCGCGTGGGGTCTTCCCCCTTCTTGTCCTCGAGGATGTCGATCTCGCGGACGTCCTTCGAGCTGTCGGTCTCGCACCACTTCTTGTTGAGGCTCACGAGGCTGGCGGCATTGGCCTCCACGAGCAGCTTCTCGAAGTCTTCGCGGGAGAGCTGCATGTGCTCGGCCACCTCGTCGTCGGACGGAGCCCGGCCGAGCTTCGCCTCGAGCGTTTTCACCGCCTCGTTGAGCTTGCTGGCCTTCGACCGCACGAGCCGCGGCACCCAGTCCATCGTGCGAAGCTCGTCGAGCATGGCGCCGCGGATCCGGGGCACGCAGTAGGTCTCGAACTTCACGCCCCGGCCCATGTCGAACGCGTCGATCGCGTCCATGAGGCCGAACGTGCCGGCCGACACGAGGTCGTCGAGCTCCACGCCCTCGGGGAGCCGCGACCAGATCCGCTCGCCGTTGTACTTCACGAGCGGCAGGTAGAGCTCGATCAGCCGGTTGCGCAGATCTTCGTTCGACTGGTCGGCCTTGAACTGCTTCCACAGTTCCAGGACTTCCTCGGGAGACAACTGACTCGACGTGTGAGTCGCCACGGCATCCTCCTTGATGGAACCTCGCCCGGGCCGCCGAACCTGGCTTCATCGGTTCGTTCTGCGGTCCGGCTTGAATCGTTTTCCAGGCGCCCGCGCACCCGGCCTGATCGGCATGTTTTTCCGTCTGGGTGGGAGGCCCTCAGGCCGCCCTGGTGGCCTCCGTGCCCCCGATCGTCGCGAACACCTCCACCCGCTCTTCGCCGGCCACCTCCGGGACGGCCACGACGACCACGCCCGGGATCGCCCGGGCCAGCCGATCGCGGATGTCGCGGCGGGCGTCGGCAGGGACGACGACGACCGCCGCCGCTCCGCGGTCGAGCCGCGGCCGCACCGCCCGCCGTACGTCGGCCACGATCCGGGCGGCGGGGCTGCCCCGTTCGGCCCCCTCGGCGGGCGCGGCGCGGAGGGCCGCCACGGCGCCATCGGTGAGCCGCACGACCACGAGCCGGCCGTCGGCATCGCGGGCCCGGCGGCAAAGCGTGCGCACGAGCCGCCCGCGCACCACCTCCGCCAGCTGGGCCGGCTCGGGGGCCTCGCCCGCATGATCGGCCATGAGTTCGAGCACCTCGGCGAGCGGCCGGATCGGCAGGCCCTCGCGGAGGAGCGCCTGGAGCGTGCGGTGCACCTTCGCCAGCGACAGCACCTCAGGCACGATCTGGCCGACGACCGCCGGCTGCGCCGTCCGCAGCGATTCGACGAGCCGCGCACAGGCGTCGCGGGTGAGGAGAGCGTCGGCCCGCTCCCGGACGGCGGCCACGAGGGCGGCCGCGAGCGTGCCGGTCTCGTCCTGGAGGTCGTCGTCGGCCAGATCCACCTCGCGCACGGGCACGTCGGCGATCGTGATCCGGAAGCCGCGCGGCGGGAGCGAGAGGTCGTCGCGGAAGGCGATCGCCGGCACGACGATCCCGAGGTCGGCCGCGACGGCCGAGCGCACGGCCTGCGACTGCGCCACGAGCGGCGCCCCGCCGCGGACGAGGTCGAGGAGATCGGCGCCGAGTTCGAACACGATCCGCTCGTCGGTGAGCACGTCTGCGAGCGCGGCGGGCGCGTCGGTGCCCTCCTCGGAGGCGGCGAGGGCGGGGCCCGGTGCGATCGGGCGGCGGCGCCGCAGCAGCCAGGAGGCGGTGAACGACACGGCGGCCATCGCGGCCAGCGGCACGAACGGCAGGCCGGTGAGCGAGAGCACCGCGAGGAACACGCCGGTGATGGCGAGGACGTGCGGCCGGGAGGCGAACTGGCGGCCGAGTTCCTGCGGCAGGTCGACCGCCTGGCTCGATCGCGAGATGAGCAGGCCCGTGGCCACCGACACGAACAGCGCCGGCACGGCGCTCACGAGCCCGTCGCCGATCGTGAGCCGGGAGTAGACGTCGATCGCCTTCTGCACTGGCATGCCATGCTGGAGGATGCCGATCACGAGCCCGCCCACGAGGTTCACGAGCGTGATGATCACGCTGGCCACCGCCTCTCCCTTCACGAACCGGCTGGCGCCGTCCATGGCGGCGAAGAAATCGGCCTGTCGCTGGAGGTCGAGCCGGAGGCCGCGGGCCTGGTCGCGGGTGATCGTGCCGGCGTTCGCCTCGGCGTCGATCGCCATCTGGCGGCCGGGAAGGCCGTCGAGGGCGAACCGGGCGGCCACCTCGCTCGTGCGCGTGGAGCCGGCCGTGATCACCACGAACTGCACCACCGCGATGATCGCGAAGATCACCGCTCCCACCACGAGGTTGTTGGCGGAGACAAACGCCCCGAACGCCTGCACCACCTCGCCCGCCGCGTCCGCCCCGTCGAGCGCGGCCCGCGAGAGGATCAAACGCGTGGTGGCGATGTTGAGCACCAAGCGCACGAGCGTGGAGCCGAGCAGGAACGTGGGGAACACGCCCATCTCGAGCGGTGTGCGGGCCGCGAGGGCGCCGAGCAGGGCGAGGATCGACACCGTGAGATTCGCCGCCAGCAGGAGATCGACGAGGGCCGGCGGCACCGGCGCGAGCACCACGAGCACGGCCAGCAGGATCACCGCCGGCACGGCGAAGTCGAGCACGCGGGCCGAGGAGGCCTGGGGGGCGAGCGCGGCGGTGCCGAGCGACTGCGACATGCGTCTTTCGGAGTTGGGGAAGCGGCGTGGTGGGAGGGCGGGACGATAGCGGTGCCGCAGGACGCGGTCCAGACCGCTCCCGGAGCGGGAATCGCTACAATCAAAGGGCTTTTGCGACCCGATTCCCCGACGACTCCCTCACCCCGACCCCCGTCCCGGTGCCCGATGCGATTCGCCCACGCCGGCCTGGCCTTCGACTACCCCGACAACTGGTCCATCGACACGACGGACTCGGCTGGCGGCCGCGCGGCCGTGACGGTGTATTCGCCGGAGGGGGCCTTCTGGTCGGTGAGCGCGCACGCGCCCGGGGGTGATCCGGCCGTGCTGTCGGAGGCCGTCGTCGGGCAGATGCGCGAGGAATACCGCGACCTCGACAGCGAGGCGGCCGCGGAGACGGTCTCGGGCCGCAGCCTTCCCGGCTTCGACCTCAATTTCTACTGCCTCGACCTCACCAACACCGCGGCGGTGCGCACGCTCGAGACCGCCGACGCGATCTATCTGTTCTTCTGCCAGGCCGAAGACCGCGAGTGGGACCGCATCGCGCACGTGTTCCGGGCGATGACGACCAGCTTCATCGCGCACCTGCCCGACTGAGCCGCGGAAAATCGGCCCGGGCAGGGGCGCGGCCGCCGCCGAGGCAGGCCGTTTCGGGCGAGGCTGCTACACTTTGGCACACCCCGCGGAGAACGCCCTCGCCGTGCCTGCCTGGAACACCGCCTGCCTGCCCCTGTTCGCCCTCGCCGACGCCGCGGCCGGCACGATCCAAAACGTCCACTGGATGGCCTTCGCCGTCTTCGTGGTCGTGATGCTCACGCTCGACCTGACGGTGTTCCACAAGCACGCCCACGAGCCATCGCTGCGGGAGAGCGCCTTCTGGACCTGCTTCTGGTCGGCCCTGGCCTTCTCGTTCAACGGCCTCGTGTGGTGGTGGCTCGGCGGCAAGGCGGCCCTCGAGTTTCTCACGGGGTATCTCGTCGAGTGGTCGTTGTCGATGGACAACGTGTTCGTGTTCGCGGTGGTGTTCGCCTACTTCGGCGTGCCGCTCAAGTATCAGTATCGCGTGCTCTTCTGGGGCATCCTCGGGGCCGTGCTGATGCGGCTCACGTTCGTGCTCCTCGGGGCCGAGCTCGTCGAGCGCTACAAGTGGGTGATGTGGTTCTTCGGGGGCTTCCTCCTCTACACGGGCATCAAGCTCGCCTTCGGCGGCGGCGACCACGAGCCGGGCGAAAACGCCATGATCCGGTTCTTCAAGCGGATCATCCCGCTCTCCAACCAGCCGGCCGGCGACAAGTTTTTCGTCCGCGAAAACGGCCGCCTCATGGCCACGCCGCTGTTCCTCGTGCTCCTCGTCGTGGAGAGCACCGACGTCCTGTTCGCCGTCGACAGCGTGCCGGCGATCCTCGGCGTGGTGGAGAAGGGCACGCCCTACATGCGGTTCATCGCCTTCACGTCGAACGTGTTCGCGATCCTCGGCCTGCGGGCCCTCTACTTCCTGCTCGCCGGCGTGATGGATCTCTTCCGGTTCCTCAACTACGGCCTCTCGGCCGTGCTCATCTTCGTGGGCGCGAAGATGCTTGCCGAGGCCGCCCGCCACACCGAGTGGCTCGCCGAGTGGGGCGGCTGGGACGCCCACGCCAAGGGCCACCTCGTGCACCCGGCGGTGTCGCTCCTCGTGGTCGTGACCCTGATCGGCGCGAGCGTGGCGGCCTCGATCATGTTTCCCGAGCGCAAGGACGGCGCCGAGATCGCCGGCGGCGACGCCAAGCAGCCGCACGCCTGACGGCTGCGAGGTGCCCAGACCCTGATGTGGGACAGGCTTCAGCGTTGTTCTTCTCAACGCGCGCCGGCTCGTGACTGCCCACGCCCTCTCGCTTGACGTTCGCCTCGGCCCTCCCGGCCTCGGCTCTCTGCGTGTCCGCTTCGCTTTCGCCATCCATGGCTGCGCTCGCTCCCACAGCCCGCTCGAGGGCATGGGCAG
>JBJSZP010000270.1:0-2945 GCA_046090365.1 Planctomycetia bacterium | reverse complement strand
TGGAGCAGGCGTATGCAGGCAAGCGCAGCCATGGATGGCGCAGCGCAGCCGGAGTCGAGTGAACGGAGGCCTGGAGGGCCGCAGTGAACGTCCGGCGACGGGATACGGGGAGCCCGAAGCCGGCGCGCGTTCAACCAGGCGAACGTCCGGCGAGATGGCGGGGGCAACCCCGAGCCGGCGCAGCAGAGTTGACCTGAAGCCTATTCCACGAAACAGGCGGAACGCCTTGCCTACGTGCGCTTCGTGCGGAAGAAGTCGCTGAGGATCGCGCCGCATTCGGGGGCCAGGATGCGGCCCGTGTGCTCGACGCGGTGGTTGAGCCGCGGGTCTTCGAATAACTTGTAGAGCGACTCGACGGCGCCGGCCTTCGGGTCGGGGGCGCCCCAGATCACGACCGGTACCCGGGCCTGGAGGATGGCGCCGGCGCACATCGGGCAGGGCTCGAGCGTGACGTAGAGCGTGCAGCCCTCGAGCCGCCAGGAGCCGAGCTGGGCGGCCGCCTGCGTGAGGGCGATCATCTCGGCGTGGGCCGTCGGGTCGGCGAGCTGCTCGCGCTGGTTGTGGGCGCTGGCGATCACGCGGCCGGAGGCGACCACGATGGCGCCCACCGGCACCTCGTCTTCGGCGGCCGCGGCCCGGGCCTCGTCGAGGGCCAAACGCATCCAGCGTTCGTGGGGCGAGCCGCCGGCGAGGGAGAGGGGCAGATCGTCGTCGAAATCGTCCATGCTCGCACTCTACCAGCGCCCGGGGCGAGCGAGTACGATGCGGGAAATTGTCCGTGGCCTGGCAGGCCGGACTTGCCGCACACCAACCACGTTCGATAGTCGGAGCCACCATGGATCAAGACGCGATCATCTCCCTCCTGCTTCGCTGGGCCCACGTGCTCGCCGCGATCGCGGCGCTCGGCGGGCTGGCCTTCGCCCGGTTTGGGCTCGTGCCCGCCCTCGCCGAGCTCGACGCGTCCACGCGGGAGCGGATCCACGACTCGATCCGCCGCCGCTGGCTGCCCTGGGTGATCGGGGCGATCACGGTGCTCCTGGCGAGCGGCCTGGCGAACTTCCTGATCTTCAACAGCCGCGTGAAGGCGGCGCCGGAATTCTGGGGCGCCACGTGGATGCGCGACACGAGCTACCACGCGCTCTTCGGCGCGAAGTTTCTGATCGCGATGGTGATGTTTTATTTCGCGAGTGCGCTCGTGGGCCGCGGTGCCGGCACACAATGGGTGCGAAACGATCGGGCGAAGTGGCTCTCGGTGACGCTCGCGCTCGGGCTCGCGGTGGTGCTCCTTTCGGGCTGGATGCGCCAGCTGCACACCGGCCCGAACCGGGCGCCCGCCGCGGCGACCACGGTCAACTGACGGGGCTCCCGATGGACAAGAAAGACAAGAAGCGGATGGACGTTCTGCAGCAGAAGATCGCGAAGCTGCAGCAGCAACTCGCCGGCGCCAAGAAACAGCCTGACGACCCCGCCGACATCCCGCGGCTCGAGAAGGAACTCGCCGCCGCCCACGCCGAACTCTCCGCGCTCAAGAACGCCTGAGCGATCCCGCCCGTCTCTCCCGCCCCGCAGCCCTCCACCGATGCCTGTTCCCGGATTTCTCGCGCGGCTCTTCGGCTCGTCGCGCGTGCAGCTCGACCGCCGGTATGAGCGGCTCCAGGAGAGCATCACGGGCACGATGTCGCAGTTTTACAAGGCTCGCGACCACGAGACCGGCGGCATCGTCGGGCTGAAGATCATCGACCCCAAGAAGCTCGAGCCGATCGAGGGTCGCTACAAAGGGCTCGGCAAGCCGTCGGAAGGCGAGATCGGGCAGCAGATCACCGGGCCGAACATCGTGAAGACGCTGGCCTGGGGCACGTCGAGCGACGGCCGGCCCTATGTGGTGCAGGAGTTCGTCGAGGGCACGCTGCTCCATTCGCTGCTCTCGTCGCGCAAGGTCCTCGCGCCGGCGAAGCGGCTCGACCTCGTGCGGCAGGCCGCCACGGCGATCGCGACGGTTCACAAGGCCGGCTTCGTGCACCGCGACATCTGCCCGCGAAACTTCATCCTCCGCCCCGACGGCCAGCTCGTGCTCATCGACTTCGGCCTCACCGTTCCCGACAAGCCCGTGTTTCTCCAGCCCGGCAACCGCATCGGCACGCCCAACTACATGGCGCCCGAGGTGGTGCGCCGCCGGCAGGCCGACAGGCGGCTCGACGTGTTTTCCTTCGGCGTGACGGCGTACGAGATCTGCACGCTCGACCTGCCCTGGCCCCGGGGCGCGAGCGGCAAGGCGGCCCTTTCCCACGACACGCCGCCGGCCGACATCCGCGAGCGCTGGCCCGAGATTCCGCGGCCACTCGGAGACGCCATCATGGCCTGCATCGCGGCCGAGCCGGCCCAGCGGCCGGAGACGCTCGATGCGTTTCTCGCCCGCATCAAGGGCGTGGCCCTTGATGCATGAGCCGGGGCGTTTTACAGTCTGAGGCTCCAGTTCGCATTCTTTCGAGGATATCGCCATGACGATGGACAAGAGCCTGCGAGTGCGCAAGGGCGCCACGAGTGCCCGCGGCGTGCTCTCTCGCGCCGAGCGGATCGCCAAGCTCAAGGAGCAGGAGCGCTGGGCGGACGGCCGCAGCCCGCTCGGCCTGCCGAAGGTCCGCGTCTACAAGATGGCGATGAAGAAAAAGAAGAAGGCCAAGGCCGAGGAAGGCGCTGAGGGCGCCGCCGCCGCCAAGGCCCCGGCCGCCGGCGCGAAGAAGAAGTAGCGTTGTCGTAGGACAGGCTTCAGCCTGTCATGACGTTTCTCGCACGCATCGGCTTCGGGTTCCCCATGTCCCGTCGCCGGACGTTTACCTCGTTCGCTGGCGCCGGCTCGGGGTTACCCCGTACCGTCTCGCCGGACGTTCGCCTCCGCCCTCCAGGCAATCCTGTTCGGCACGGCGGTTGCCGTCTTGTGGGGCAAG
>JBJSZP010000269.1:0-6087 GCA_046090365.1 Planctomycetia bacterium | reverse complement strand
CTCGCGGAGGCGGAGTTTGCCGCCGCGGGGGAAAGCATCTATCCCGACGCCACGTTCACGCTCCGGCTGGCCTACGGCACGGTGCGGGGCTACGAGGAGGCGGGGCGGAGCGTGCCGCCGATCACCGACTACCGCGGGCTCTTCACCCGGGCCGCCGCAAAGCGCGACACGCCCCCGTTCGACCTGCCGCCGCGCTGGCGCGACCTGCGGCCCGCGCTCGAGCGCGATGCCGCGTTCCTCGACACGCCGTTCAACTTCGTGTCGACGGCCGACATCATCGGCGGCAACTCCGGCAGCCCCGTGGTGAACGTGCGCGGCGAGCTCGTGGGGCTGATCTTCGACGGCAACATCCAGTCGCTCGCGCTCGACCTGGCCTACGACGACGCGCAGGCCCGAGCCGTGGCGGTGGCGGCTCCAGGGATCCGCGCGGCCCTGGAGAAGGTCTATGGGGCGAAACCGCTCCTGGCCGAGATCGATGGCCGCAACACCGCCGTCGGCACAGCCGCAGACGGCGCCTGGCGGCCGCTGTTCGACGGCCGGGCCCTCGGTGGCTGGAAGCCGACCGCGTTTGGCGGCGAGGGAGAGGTGCGCATCGTGGACGGCACGATCGAGATCGGCATGGGGGCCGACCTCAGCGGCATCACCTGGACCGAGGCGTTTCCAAAGCAGAACTACGAACTCGCGCTCGAGGCGCAGCGGGTCGACGGCAGCGATTTCTTCTGCGGGCTCACCTTCCCCGTCGGAGACGATCCCCTGAGCCTGATCGTGGGGGGCTGGGGCGGGGGCGTGGTCGGCCTCTCGAGCATCGACGGCCAGGATGCGGCCCGCAACGACACGACGCTCTTCCGGGCTTTCGAGACGGGCCGGTGGTATGCGGTGCGGGTGCGCGTGACGCCGGAGCGGGTCGTGTGCTGCCTCGACGAGGAGGGCGTGATCGACCAGCCGCTCGAGGGCCGGACGCTCTCGATCCGCCCGGAAGTGACCGCGTCGCTGCCGCTCGGCATCGCGACCTACGCGACGACGGCCCGCGTGCGCAACATCCGCTGGCGGCCGCTCGCGGCCGGAGCGCCATGATGCCCGAGGATCACGGCGAGCCCGCCGCCGATGCCGAGAAATTGCGGCGCAGGATCGCGGCGGAGGCCGCGCGGATCGTGGCCCGCGGTGGCGATTCTGAGCGGGCGCGGTATCGGGCGGCGCGGCGCGTGGGCCGGGGCTGGGTGCCCCCCGAACAGATTCCCGACCACGACGAGGTCCGCCGCGAGCTGCAGCGGGTCGACGCGCCGGAGCACGCCTTCGCGCCGCTCGTCGGTGATCGGTTCGACCGGATCGCGGCGCTCGCCGCGCCGCTCGGCTCCGTGCGGCAGGATCCGGCGCGGCATCCCGAGGGAGACGCGCTCGAGCACGCGCTGCAGACGTTCGATCTCGTCCGCGCGGAGCGGGCGTTCGACGAGGAGCTGCTCACGGCCGCGCTCGTGCACGACGTGGGGCTGGCAATCGATCGCACCGATCCGGTGGCGGCGGGGCTGGCAGCGCTCGAGGGGATCGCGACGCCGCGGACGCTGTGGTTTGTGGAGCACCTGCCGACGGCGCAGGCCTATCGCGACGGCACGCTCGGCCTCCGGGCCCGGCATCGCCTCGAGGCACATCCCGATTTCCACGACGTCCTCGCGCTCGCCGACGCCGAGCGCCAGGCCCACGTGCGCGGCTACGACGCGCCGTCGCTCGACGAGGCGATCGCGGCGCTCCGCGAACTGGCGGACGAGGAAGCGTAGGCAAGGCTGAGGCCTGACCTACGCCTCCGGCGACTGCCCGCCGAGCGCCGCCTTCACAGCCTCGCGGGCCTCGCGCCAGCGGGTCTTCACGGTGCGTTCCGAGCAGCCGAGCAGCCCGGCGATCGTCTTCTGGTCGGCGCCGAGGAACCACACGAGGTGAAACACCTCGCGGGCCTCGTCAGGCAACCGTTCGATCGCCTCTTGGAAGATCGTCCAGCGGTCGAGGGTCGTGTCGTGGGCCTCGAGCCGGTCGACGTGCCGCACGCCGCCGGTGGTGTGGCCCGGCCCCGCAGGAAGCACGTTCGTGGCGTGGTTTGCCGCATATGACTCGGGGCCGGCATGCTTGCGGGCCAGGTCGATGAGTTCGCGCCGGATCTGCGTGGCGGCCAGCGCCAAGAGGTCGCGCGGCGAGCCCACCGCCATCTGCCCGAGCGACCGGTGGAGCCGCATCGCGGCCGCCTGGAACACGTCGTCGGTGTCGTCCCAACGGCGGACCCTGGGAAACCGCGCGAGCATGCGGTGGGCGAGGTGCCGGATCCGGTCGCTGCACAGCTCGATGATCCTGTCGCGGGCCGCGAGGTCGCCGGCGGCCAGGCGGGCGAGGCAGTCGCCCACGTCGGACGGGAGCGGGGTGTCTGGATGCATGGGTGGCGACGGAGCGGGAAGACCCGGTATTCCCCGGGAATATAGCAGGTTTGCCCCTCGCGGCCTCGGCTCTCGCTTTCCTTGGTGGAGGACCAGCACATGCCCCACCGATCTCGCCCCGACGGCTCCCGTCGCCGTCAGCCGCAGCCCCATGAGGTGCTCGGGCTGTCTCCGCGCGAGAGCGACCCGGTCAGGGTGATCGAGGTCGCGCAGATCCTGCTCCATCAATGGCGGCGGATTCCGCTGGCCAGCCCGTGCGGCGGCACCGACCGCGTCGGCGAAGCCCGGACGCGGATCCGGCAGATCGTCGCGGCGCGGCAGGCGATGCTCGCGCAGATTCACGCCCGCTGGCGGGGGCGGTAGCAGTCCTGCTGGGGGGTGCTACACTCCGGCATGCTCTCGAATGAATTCGAATCCGCCCCGCCCGGGGCGCCGATGATCTCGCCGCTCTCCGGCCGGTCAGAGGGATTCGGGCTCGCGATCGACGATCCGCTCGATCTCGCGCCGGGCAGCGACCTGGGCGGTGTGACGATCCTGCGGCTCCTCGGCGAGGGAGGCATGGGCCGCGTGTACGAGGCCCGGCAGGTAGCGCCCAATCGCCTCGTGGCCGTGAAGGTGTTGCGCGATGCGATCGCCTCGCGCGAGCAGCTCGCGCGGTTCACGTATGAGGCCGAGGTGCTGGGCCGCCTCCGGCATCCGGGCATAGCCCAGATCCATGCCTCGGGCACGTATCGCCACGGCCCGATCACGGTGCCGTTTTTCATCATGGAGCTCGTCGCCGGAGCGCAGCCGATCACGGTGCATGCCCGCGAGCGGGGGCTCAGCCTGACGGCCCGCGTCGCGCTGTTTCGTGCGGTCTGCGACGCCGTCGCCCACGGCCACCGCAAGGGCGTCGTCCACCGCGATCTCAAGCCCGCCAACATCCTCGTCGACGCGGCCGGCGATCCCAAGGTGATCGACTTCGGCGTGGCCCGCTCGATGGCGGCGGATGCCGCGCGGTCGGGGCTGTGCACGCTGGCCGGCCAGCTCGTGGGCACACTGGCCTACATGAGCCCCGAGCAGCTCGACGGCCGCGTCGACGAGGTCGATGCCCGCAGCGACGTGTATGCCCTCGGGCTCGTGCTCCATGAACTGCTCGCCGGCGACCTGCCGCCCGGAAGAGCGGGCGGGGCGCTTCCGCAGGTGGCCAGGGAGTCGGTCGACGACGGTTGCCAGGCGGCCCGGACCGTGGAGCGGGCTGCGGCCGCCGCCGGCTGCGGGCGGTCTGCGGCGCGTTCGCTGGCCGCGATCGTGGCTGCGTGCCTCGCGCCCGCCGCCGCCGATCGGTATGCGACGGCCGGCGACGTGACGGCGGAGCTCGACCGCTGGCGTGCGGGCGAGCCGGTGCTCGCGCGGCCGCAGCCGTGGTCGGAGACGCTCGTCCGGCTTGCGCGTCGTCACCGCGTGGCGACGGTCGCCGTGGCCATCGCCGCGATCGCACTCGTGGCTGCCGTCGTGGGCACATCCCTGTTTGCGATCGATGCCGCCCGGCAGGCCGCCGTGGCCCGCACCGAGCTCTATGCGGCAAGCGTGTTCCTCGCGGCGGAGTCGCGCGACCGGGACGCGCTCCCCGAAGCGTGGCGGCGGCTCGACGCCGCGCGGGGGCTGGCCGCCGCCGCAGGGCGGCCGGTGCCCATCGAGATCAACTGCCTCGCGGCCGCGTTCGACGAATCGGTCGCCGTCGCGACGCAGCGTGCGTCGCCCGCGCTCGCCGCGGCCCTGTCGCCGGATGGCCGGCGGCTCGCGGCGGGATTCCGCGACGGCACGGTGAACATCGTGAGCGCGACGGATGGTCCTGCCGACGGCGGGCAACCGGTCGAGCTCGCGGGGCACGATGCCGCCGTGTGGCGCGTGGCGTGGTCGCCCGATGGAACGCGGGTCGCGACCGCGTCGGCCGACACGACGGCGCGGATCTGGGACGCCGCGACCGGCCGCGAATTGCTCCGCATCGATGGGCACAGGGCGACGGTGTATGGCGTCGAGTTCAGCCGCGATGGTGCGGTGCTCGCGACGGCGGGCGCCGACAAGACGGCCAGGCTGTGGGACGCCGCGACGGGCGCCGCCGCCGGGCAGCTCGAGGGGCATCGGGGCAGCGTGTATTCCGTGAGCTTCTCGGCCGATGGTCGGCGGGCCGTCACCGCCTCGCAGGACGCCACGGTGCGGATCTGGGACGTGGCGCACCGCGAGCCGCTCCGGACGCTCACGGGGCATGTTGGCTGGGTCCACCAGGCGGCCTTCTCCCCGGACGACTCGCGGATCGCGTCTGCCGCGCGCGATGGCACCGTGCGGCTGTGGAGAGCGGCCGACGGCAAGGCGCAGGCCACGCTCCCGCATCCCTTTCGCGTGAATTCCATCGCGTTCACCGCCGACGGACGCCACGTGGTGACTGCGTCGCACGACGGCGTGCTGCGGATGTTTTCCGCGTCGCGCGGGAAGGAGGTGTGGCGCGGTCGGGGGCACGAGTCCGCCATCTGGACGGTGACGAGCGCGGCCGGGGGCGGCATGGTGGCGACCGGGTCGGATGACGGCACGGCGCGGCTCTGGTCGGTCGACGGCACGTGCATGCCCGTGGCGCAGGCCGCACATCGCGTGCGGGCGATCGCATTTTCGCCCGACGGTGGAGCGCTGGCGGTAGGCGGCGAGGGCTCCGCAGTGGAGGTGCTGGACACCCGCACGCTCATGCCGCGCAGCCGCTTCACGGTGGCGAGCGGCGGGATTCGCGACCTCGGATTTCTGGAGGGCGGCGCGACGCTCGCGGCAGCCTGCGACGATGGCACCGTCAGGCTGGTGGGCATGGACGGCCGCCGGCCCGAACGGCGGATCGCATGCCATCGGCGCGTCGTCTACTCCGTGGCCTTCACCCGCGATGGCGAACGGATGGCGACGGCATCGGAGGATCGCACGGTGTCGATTCGGAGGCTGGCGAGCTGGGAGAGCGCCGACCAGGTGTTGCAGCACGACGGGCGAGTGTTCTGCGCACGGTTCGCCCCGGACGACTCCCGCCTCTACACCGCCTGCGCCGACCACCGCGCCTACGCGTGGGACGCCTCGACGGGCCACCGGCTCGCCTCCTACCCGGGCCACGAGGGGCAGGTGAATTGGCTCGCGATCTCGGCCGATGGCAGGCTGATCGCGACGGCGTCGTCCGACCGCACGGTGAGAATCTGGCGGGCGGCCGACGCGGTGCTCGGCAAACGGCTCGTGGGGCCGACGCACCAGGTGTGGAAGGTCGCGTTCAACCCCGATGCCTCGCGGGTGGCGGCGGTGTCGGCCGACGGGGCGGTGCACCTCTGGGACGTGGCGAGCGGCCGGCCGCTCCCGGTGCTCCGCGGGCATGCCGACGAGGCCTGGACGGTGGCCTTCGCGCCCGACGGGCGGACGCTCGCCAGCGGCTCTTGGGACAAGACCGTGAGGATCCACGGCCTGTCGGCCGCAGACCTGTTTCGCAACCGGCTGTCGCTCAGCCCGTCGCGCCGCTGAGGACCTGGCCGAGCGTTTCCTGGAGCACCGCGGCACTCCGCTTGAGCCCCTGGACCTCCTTCGGCCAGAGCTCGATCTCGAGCGTCTTCTCCGCCCCGGCGCGACCCACCACGGTGGGCACGGAGATCGCCACGTCGCGAAGGCCGTAGCA
>JBJSZP010000268.1:0-2724 GCA_046090365.1 Planctomycetia bacterium | reverse complement strand
TTTCTCGAGTCCTACCACGCCGCGAAGTTTCGGGAGGCGGGAATCGACTTGCCATTCGTGCAGGACAATCATTCCCACTCGAAGCGGCATGTGGTGCGTGGGCTGCACTATCAGGTCAACCGGCCGCAGGGGAAGCTCGTGCGGGTGGTGGCGGGAAGCATCTTCGATGTGGCAGTGGACATCCGGCCCGGCTCGCCGACACGAGGCCGGTGGTGCGGCATGGAACTCTCGGCAGAGAACCGGCGGCAGTCGTGGATCCCGCCTGGGCTCGCACATGGATTTCTGGTCACGAGCCCCGTGGCGGAGGTGCTCTACAAGACCACCGACTACTACGACCCGGCGTCGGAGCGGTGCATCATCTGGAATGATCCCACGCTCGCTATCGCCTGGCCGCTCACGGGCACACCGATCGTGTCAGCGAAGGACGCCCGCGGCGAGCCGTTCGTGTAGCCTAGGACGGACGTTTTTGCTGTGCAGCGAGAACTTTGCTTTTGCCGCAGAGGGGCGAGACGCTTGTTCTACAGGGCGCTGCCACCGCCGGCGAGCCGACGGCGGAGAAAGTTCATCCGCTTTTCCAGCGGCAGCGCGAGCCGACGGCGGATCAACTCCTCGAGCTGCCGCTCGCTCTCGGCCTTGAGCGCAGCCAGGGCCTGCTCTCGCTGGCGGCTGACGGCGGCGGAATGATTGCCTTTCCGGGCCACTGCTAACGCCCTCGAATGGACTTCAGGGTTTTTTCCAGGATCGGAAGCACGGCCTTGTCGCGATCGCGCCCCGCGGCCTTCTTGCTGGCAATGATATCGTTCAGGCATGCCGCCCGCAGCGTGAGCCCGTTGATCTCGCGCACGATCGACCGTGATCGGAGCCCCTCGAATGAGCGCACGCCGTGGATGACCGGCATGAAGTCGGCCTGGAGGCCCGTGTCGTCGTTGACCACGCGGTAGAGCTTCGATACCGGATAAAAGGGGCTCAGGATCACCGCCTGCAGATCCGCGGCAAGAGCCTTGAGCTTGCGCATGTTTGTGGGCGTGTCGCGAAACATGAAATCGAAGTCGAGCGTGGTGACGGGAGCCCCGTGGATCGCGGCCGCAGCGTTGCCGATGAGCACGGCGTCGAGCCGATGGTCGTGGAGCGCCCGGAGGACGCTCGACAAGAGGGGCGTGGCGTTCATAAGGGAAAGAATACCTGGCTCACGGGGGCGGGACAGGCAGGACGCCTGTCAT
Source organism: Planctomycetia bacterium (assembly GCA_046090365.1). Lineage (GTDB taxonomy): Bacteria > Planctomycetota > Planctomycetia > Pirellulales > UBA1268 > RGVT01. The sequence continues at coordinate 1,504 of JBJSZP010000268.1, read as the reverse complement.
GCGTGGGCCAGTCGGGCGACGCGAAGTTTTGGCTCGATCCAGTTGAGCTGGCAGAGGCCCGCGGTTTTGCCGATCATGAAGTTCGGGAAATAAAGCGTATTCCTGAGTCGTGCCAGCAGCAGTTGCTGGCTGCGTGGCGGTCGGAGGAGGCGAAGCATGGCGACGGTTCAGGCGATCATTCGGGCACGTGATGGGAGCAAGTCTGTGTTGCCGGTAGTGATTCCCGATCTGAGCGAAGTGCGTGCCCTTGCCGGCGAGCTGCATCGTGCCGGCGAAGCATGGGAGGGCAATGCATTCGGTTGGCACGCCGAATATGTGCCGCAACGGTCCGACCCGCCTGTGCAGTCGAGCCTCCGGTTCACCCCCGCAGAGTTTTGTATTGGCGAGAGCGGCGTGTGGTTTTTTTCGCTCGCGTGGGAGCGGGGCGCAGTCAGCGATCCTGTCGAGTTTCTTGACGACTCCGGGATCGTGCGGGAGTGATGGCGATTGTTTCGACAGCCGAAGGGAGGCGAGAGGCTTGCTCCGCAGGGCGATGACAGGCTGAAGCCTGTCCTACGTGCCGCCGTCGATCGTCAGGACCTGGCCCGTGATGAAGGCGGCGCGGGGGCTCGAGAGAAACTCGATCGCGCCCACGATGTCGGCCGGCAGGCCCAGGCGGCCCAGCGGCGTGCGGCGGATGATCCGGCCGCGGTTCTCCTCCGAGAGCGAGGCTGAGAGGTCGGTTTCGAGAAAGCCCGGGGCGACGGCATTCACCCGGATGCCGCGGGGCCCGAGTTCGCGGGCCAGGCAGCGGGCGAAGCCTTCGAGGCCCGCCTTCGTGGCCGCGTAGACGGAAAGGCCGGGGCTGCCGCGCGACGCCACCACCGACGACACGAGCGTGATCGACGGCTCCTCGGCCCGCACGAGCATCTGCCTCACCGCCTCGCGCACGAGCACGATCGAGCCGCGGAGGTTTACCGCGAGCATGGCGTCGATCTCGGCGTCGGTGGCCGTGGCCAGCACGCCCTCGTGCGCGATCGCGGCATTCGCGATGCAGTGGTCGATGGAGCCGAAGGCGGCCGCCACGCGGCTCACGAAGCCCTGGAGGGCCGGGGCGCTGGCGGCGTCGAGCGTTTCCGCGTGGAGCCGGCCCGGATGCCGGGCCGCGAGCTTCGCGAGGCACTCAGAGCCCGAGCGGGAGAACGTGGCCACGCGATCGCCGCGGTCGAGCAGCCGCTCGACGACGGCCAGGCCGAGCCCGCGGGAACCACCGGAGACGAGGGAGGTGGGCATGGGGCGTTAGCGACGCGGGATCTTGCCGGCGGCGGTGGTGGCGAGTTTCTTGACGAAGTCGACGAGCCGCGGGACGGCGTGGGGCTCGAGACGCTCGCGGCACATGGCAAGCGCCGCCGCACGGACCTGGTCGGGCGTGGCGCCGGCCGGCAGCGGCTCGTGGATCACGATCTCCGCCGCCACGAGCTCGCCTGTGATCGCGCTCGGGAGGCCGTAGACCCGCGCGTCGGCG
>JBJSZP010000267.1:0-963 GCA_046090365.1 Planctomycetia bacterium | reverse complement strand
GATCGGCGAATACCGGGAGATGCTCGCCCGCGTCCGCGAGGAGCTGCCGCACGCGGCCGTGACGAGCGACTTCATCGTCGGCTTCTGCGGCGAGACCGACGCCGAGTTCCAGACCACGCTCGACCTCGTGCACGAGGCCCGTTTCAAGAACAGTTTTATTTTCAAGTACAGTCCGCGGCCCGGCACGAAGGCCTTCGAGCGGCTGCCCGACGACGTGCCCGACGACGTGAAGCGGGCCCGCAACCAGGCCCTGCTCGAGGCCCAGGCCGAGGTGAGCCTTGCCGGCAACCGCGCGTTCGTCGGCACCCGGCAGCAGGTGCTCGTGGAGGGGCTCTCCGCCCGCGACGAGAAGAAAGACGTGCAGCCAGGGCCCGACGGCACGGCCCAGCTCAGCGGCCGCACGATGTGCGACCGGATCGTGGTGTTCGACGCGCCGCTACGACTCGTGGGCCGGCTCGTCGACGTCGACATCACGGCGGCCGGCGCCTGGTCGCTCGCGGGCATCGTGGCCGACGGCATCGCCGACGCCGTGCCGCTCGACCACGTGACCGCGCACCAGATCGCATCCCCCGCCCCTACTGCCACCCGGGCAGCGACCCCTGCCGCCGGCCGGGCGGCGACGCCGGCCGCCACCCGGGCCGAGGTCTAGCGTGGCCGCCCCCGACGCGATGCTGCGGCTGCTGGACGACCCGCAGACCGCCGCCGCATGGGGCCGCGCGGCGGGGCTCGACGATCCGGCTGCCGCTCAGCGGGCGTTTACGGCGATCGCGGCGCTCGGGATCCCGTTTGACCTCGTCGCCGAGATCGGGGAGCAGCTGCACGGCGTCGGCGATGCCGTCGGCCACGATGCCCGCGAGCGACCAGGCGCCGGCCGCCGTGATGTCGACGTCGACGAGCCGGCCTACCAGCCGCAGCGGAGCGTCGAACACCACGATCCGGTCGCACATCGTGCGGCCGCTGAGC
>JBJSZP010000266.1:0-2588 GCA_046090365.1 Planctomycetia bacterium | reverse complement strand
CCAGTTGTGGATCCGGAAATCATCGGTCTGCGTGGAATTCTTCCCGCGGAAGGTGAACCACGAGTCGCGCACGGCCTGCAGCACCACCTGCTCCACCGGCCGCCCCTGGGCATCGAGAACCTCGAGCCGCGAGTCGAGCTTTGATTTCGGCGTGCCCGACGCGGCGGTCACTTGCAGGATCAGCGGCATGCCCGCCTGGGCGGTGAACCGGAAACAGTCGGCATCGCCGGGAGCCTGGATCGCGCCGGAGACGGTCATGGGCGCGGAGGCCGGTTGCGCCTCCGCGGCGGTGTCGTTGGGCTCGGACTCGGCGAGCGTGGCCCCCGGGGCTTCGCCGGCGGGAGCCGCTGCGGCAGGGCTGGAGGCCGCTGCCGACTCGGCCGAGGGCGGATTCCCCGCGACCGCGGCCGGCTCCGGCCCGGCGACTTCGACGAGGTCGAGCGAGCCGTCCATCCGCCCCAGGAGAAACCGGCCGGCCGCGTCGGGCACGATCGCCGCCACGACGTCCGCCTGCCGCGGCAGGTCGCGCTCGAGCACGAGGTCGGGCAGGCTCCACGCCTTCAGCGACCGGTCTTCCGCCGTCGTGATGACCCGCCGCCCGTCGGCTGCGAGGGCCACCGCCACGATCGGCGTCTCGTGGGCGAACCGGGCGTGCAGAGGCGGATTGATCGCCGGCGCGTCGAGCGACACGAGCTTCCAAAGGTGGATCCGCTTGTCGCGGCCGACGCCGATCACGCGGCCGCCGTCGGGCGTGAAGGCCACGCCCGTCATCTCCCCCTGCGGCTGGCTGAGCGTGTCGAGCCGCACGCCGTCGCCGGCCCGCCAGAGCTTGATCGTCTCGTCGGCGCTCGCCGAGCCGATGATCTTGCCCGAAGGATGCCAGGCCAGGTCGTAGACGGCGCCGTTGTGGACGTCGATCGACCGGAGGAGGGCGCCGTCGGCCGCGTTCCAGAGCTTGATCGACCGGTCGTAGCCAGCCGTGGCGAGCGTTTTCTCGTCCGGCGAGAGCTCGGCGTCGTAGAGCAGGTCGCGGTGGCCGGCGAACGACTGGAGGACCTTCCCCGTGGCCACGTCGCGGATCTCGGCCACGCCGCGGAGGCCCACGATGCCCGCGGCGATCACGAGCCGCGTGCCGTCGCGGGCGAAGTGCACGGCCGCCACCTTGCCCGGCAGGTCGGCGAACGAGACGAGCGGCTGGCCCGCCGGCCGGCCGTTTGCGACGGCCAGGATCTCGACAGCCCGGCCGCGGGCCACGGCCAGCCGCGTGCCGTCGGGCGCGAGGGCGGCGGCGGTGACGGGCTTCGCGCCGGCGAACGGCGTGAGCGCCGGCACGGCGAGCGTTTCGAGGATCGAGGCGTCGTGCGCCGGTCCCGGCGCGCCGGCCGCGATCCAGGCCTCGAGCGTGGCCAGGTCGGCGGCGGGCACCTGCGGCTCGTCGGGCGGCGGCATGTGGTCGGCATCCGCGCTCTTGATCCGCTGGATCATGACCGACGCCGCGGCATCGCCGGGGGCCACCGGATCCCCCGCGTCGTCGCCGCCCTTGCGGAGCGCCGCGAACCGCTCCACCGAGAAGCCCGATTCCGCCTCGCGGTCGTTGTGGCAGCCGGAGCAGTAGGTGCGCAGGATCGGCGCGATGTCGTGTTCGTACGACGGCGCGGCGAGCGCCGCCGTCGGCACGAGGCACAGCATCCAAGCCAACGCGTGTTTCATCTCAATGCCTGAAGAGGAACTCGCGGCTCGTGAGCAGCGACCAATACATGTCTTCCACGATCTGCCGCTTCTCCTCCGGCGGCGCCTGGGCGATCATCTCCTCGAGCGGCTTCCGCTCGGCCTCGGTGGGCTTGCGCGAGAGGGTGAGCAGCCAGGCCTCCTCCACGAGCTTCGCGGGGGAGGGATCGGTGGCGAGGATCTGCGTCACCCGCCCGTCCTTGGCCGCCAGCTTGTCGTTGAGCGTGGAGCCGTTCGAGAGGTGCAGCACCTGCACGAGGCTCGGCTGGCTCGACCGCTCGCACTCGCAGGTGATCTCGCGGGCGTTGCGGCCGAAGGTCTTGAGGAAATAGTTCTTGATCGTCGAGTCCTTGAGCTCGACGGCCCGCGTGTCGTCGTCGTAGCCCTCGACCTTGCTCGTGGCGCCGTCGTTCATCACCGACTCCGTGTATTTGTCGTGCACGCCCGTCACGTCGACGATCGCGTCGGAGAGCACCTCCGCCATCAGCCGCTTCGGGTAGGCCCGGGCGAACCAGCGGCGGTCGTCGCGGTTTTCCGGCAGCGGCACGCTCGAGCGGGCGTAGGTCTCCGAGAGCAGGATCAGCCGCATGAGAGCCTTGAGGTCGTAGTCGTGCTCGGCGGTGAACGTGGCGAGCGCCGCGAGCAGCTTCTCGTTGCTCGCCGGGTTCGTCGCGCGCAGGTCGTCCACCGGCTCCACCAGGCCGACGCCGAAGAAGTTGGCCCACACGCGGTTGACGATCGCCCGGGTGAAGTAGGGATTGTCGGGCGACGTGAGCCAGTCGGCGAGCGGCTCGCGGCGGTCGCCCGCTTCGTCCATCGGGAGAGGCTCGCCATCGAGCGGGGCGGGGGGCTGCGGCCGG
>JBJSZP010000265.1:0-2822 GCA_046090365.1 Planctomycetia bacterium | reverse complement strand
GTGATCAGGCCCACGCGGCCCTCGCCGGGCACGTCGATGCCCTCGTAGAGCTGCTGGGCGATCCGCATCGTGCGGTCGGTCGACATCCCCAGGCGGCTGCTGGCGGCCTGCTGGAGCGTGCTCGTGATGAACGGCGGATAGGGCCGCGACTTCGTGCGAGTGACGTCGATCGACTCGACGGTGTAGCGGGCGGCGGGGTTGGGCCGGCCGGTGATGCGGACAAGGTTTTTCGCCCGTCCCTTGCCCTGGGGATCGGGGTCGCGGGTGACCACGATGTCGAGCAGGCCGGCCGCCTCGGCGGCGTCGCGGGCGCTCGGGGCGAGATCGGTCGACGAGGTGTTTTCGGCCTCGATCTTCAGCGGCTTGCCGCCCACCTCCACCATGTCGCAGGCGAGGGCCCGGTGCTCGGCCAGCCAGGCCATGCGGTCGCGCACGAAAGGCGGGCGGCCGCGTTCGTCGCGGCGGGCCATGAAGGCGGTCCACTCGTCGTGGAGGCTGGCCGACCGGGCCACGTCGAAGGCCAGGGCCGCCGTGATCTCCCACGACTCGTGCGGCGTGAACTCGCGGATCTCCTGCTCGCGCTCCACCACGATCCGCGTGGCCACGCTCTGCACGCGGCCGGCGGAGAGCCCGCCCGCCACCTTCTTCCACAGGATCGGCGATACCTGGTAGCCCACGATCCGGTCCACGATCCGGCGGGCCTGCTGGGCCTCCACGCGGGGCATGTTGATCGCCCGCGGCTCGGCGAAGGCCCGCTGCACCTCCGACTTCGTGATCGCGTCGAACGTCACCCGCTTGGCACGGCCCGGGTCGACCCCGAGCACCTGCGTGAGGTGCCAGGCGATCGCCTCCCCCTCGCGATCCAAGTCGGTGGCGAACCAGATGTCGGAGGCACCCTTGGCGAGCCGCTTGAGCTCGGCGACGGTCTTCGCCTTGTCGTCGTCGACCTCGTAGGTGGGGGCGAAGTCGTGGTCGAGGTCCACGCCTGGCACCGGCTGCTTCGAGCCCTTCGGGGCGCGGCTGGGCAGATCGCGGATGTGGCCGATCGACGCTTTCACGACGTATCCCGGGCCGAGGTACTTCTCGATGGTCTTCGCCTTGGCCGGGCTCTCGACGATCACGAGCTGGTAGTCGCCGGCGGGCACCCGGTCGCCCTGTGGAGCCGCCGTCGCCCGGGACTTGGGGCCGCCGCGTTTCGAGCGTGAAGGTTTCTTGGCCATGGAGTTTCCGGGGGCGGCGGGATGGCGGTTTGGGATTGGCGCACGGGGCCGTGGCGCTACAATCGGCGACCTGCTGCGAACGGACAGCGTTACCCTCCCCTCTCTTTGCTTGTCAAGCCTCTGGCGGCCATTGCCGGCAGGGAACATTGACCGCAGGCGGTGCCATGGCCGGCTCTTTTGACATCTTTCGGAAGTATCAGCGGTCGCTGCTCGTGGCGGTCGCGATCCTCGCGATGCTCGCGTTTTTCGTGCTCCCGCCGTTCCTGCAGATGGGGGGCGAGGCCGGGGGCGGCGACCCCGTGGCGGCCCGGTGGAGCGGGGGCGAAATCCGCGAGGGGCAGCTCGAGCGCAGCGTGGCGATGCGGTCGGTGGTGAACCGGTTTCTCGTGGAGGCGGCCGCGGCCGCGGGCCGGGATCCGTCGCGGCTGCCCCTCTTCCCGGAGTCGGAGGAGGCGGTGGTGCGGACGGTGCTCGTCAACGAGGAGGCCCGCCGCAGCGGGCTCGTGGTGAGCGACTCCGCGATCAACGACTTCCTCGCCCAGTGGACCAACAATCTCGTCCGGCCCGAGCAGCTCGCCGAGATCATCGGCAGCCTGCGGCTGGGGCCGGCGGGCGTGTCGCAGCACGACCTGTTCGAGGCTCTCCGGGCCGAACTCACCGCCCGCAACATGCTGTTCATGTTCCAGACAGGCTTCTCGGGCGACCCGCCTGGCTGGCGGTGGGACTACTACAAGCGGCTCGAGCAGAAGGCCGGCGTAGAGGTGGTGCCGGTGCCCGTCGAGAGCGTGGCTGCCGACGTGCCGGCCCCGACCGACGCGGCCCTCCGGGCATTCTTCGACAAATACAAGGACGACCTCCCCGATCCACGCAGCGCCGCCCCCGGCTTCCGCCGGCCCCGCCGGGCGAAGTACGAGTATTTCACCGCCAAGCGAGAGGCCTTCGAGGCGGAGGCCGCGAAGGAGGTGACCGACGCGGAGATCGCGGCCTTCTACGAGAAGAACAAGGTGGCGATGTTCCGGGCCGAGGCCGAGGCCAAGAAGCCCGAGACGGAAGCGAAGCCCAAGGCCGACGCGCCCGGCGCAGACACGCCGAAGCCGACGGAGCCGGCGAAAGACGCGAAGCCCGCGGGCGACAAGCAGGGGGCGAGCGGATCGCGTGCGCCGTTCCACACCGTGGCCTTCAGGCAGCCCGCGCCTCTGGCGCCGCCGGCCAAGCCCGCCCCGCCGCCTGCCGCCGCGAAGCCGGCCGGTGAGGCCAAGGCCGCCGCCGATGCAAAACCAGCGTCCGATGCAAAACCAGCCGCCGAGACGAAGCCCGCGGCCGAGACGAAGCCCGCGGCCGAGGCCAAGCCCGCGGAGGCCGGCGCGGAGTCCGCGCCAGACACCGCGCTCGACTTTGAGCCGCTCGAGAATGTGAAGGACAAGATCCGCGAGCAACTCGCCCGCGAGAAGGCGACCACCCGGATCGACGCCGTGTTCTCCGCGATCGCCGGCGACATCGGCCGCTACGCCGAGGACCTCGCCCTGTGGAAGGCCCGCGGCACGGGCACGGCCGCTCCCGCCCCGCCCGACATCGACCTGATCGCGAAGAAGCAGGGCCTGG
>JBJSZP010000264.1:0-6407 GCA_046090365.1 Planctomycetia bacterium | reverse complement strand
CGGCTGCACGGGCCGCGGGGCGAAAAACGCCGCCCAGTCGGCCTGCTCGCGCCACACGAACCGCGGCCGGGCGGCGAGCAGCCGGGCCTCGTCGTGGTAGCCCGCGAGCACGCAGCCGGCGGTGAGACCGTGCCTCGTCGCCGCCTCGACGTCGTGCGCCGTGTCGCCCACGAAGAGCACGTCGGGCCGGGCCCGGCGGCCGATTCGCTTCAGATGCTCGGGCATCCCCTTCACCTTGTTCGGCACCGAGCCCTGCACCGTGCCCACGAGCGAGCGCACGCCGCAGGCGGCGATCGCGGCCTCGAGCAGATCCTGCCGCAAGGTGGAAAACACGCTCACCGGGATCTTCTGCCACGCGAGCGACTCGAGCGCCTCGCGCACGCCGGAAAACAGCCGGCCGCGGCCGACGAACTTTTCATACACCGGAAAATAGTGGCGGTCGATCTCGGGGGCCGGTGCTTCGACGCCGTGCCGCCGGTAGAAGCCGAGCGCCGGCAGCGTGAACCCCTGGTCGAAGTCGGCCCGCGAGATCCGCCGGCCGCCGAGGTCGAGGATCGTGCGCTGCGTCGCGAGGAACGCCGGCGTCTGGTCGTCGTAGAGCGTGCCCGACCAGTCGAAGATCACGTGGGCAAACGGCGGCTGCACGGCGACGCGGGCGCTCCTGGCGGTCTTTCCGGTCTCAACGTTCATGGACGAGCACCGCCCAGCCGATGTCGGCGAGGTGCGCCGGGCGGCCGAGGATCACGATCGGCTCGGCGGCCGCGATCGTGGGCACCTCGGCGTCGAAGGCCAGGGCCTCGGGAACCGGCGCAGCGGGCTGCGTGCGCCGCCTGGCCGACTCGTCGCGCAGCCGTGCGACGATCGCCGCCGGGGCCCGCGTGTCTTGCACCGCCGGGGCCGTCGTGAGATCGGCCCGCACGATGTCGGGATTTTCGAGCACGAGGCCCGCCAGCGGCTTCCCGTCGATCCGATCCTCCCGGAGGTCGATCACGGCCACGGCGAACGGCGCTCGCGACGCGTTCCAGCCGCCGATCGCGTCGATCGAGCGGAAGAGCACGCCCACGTCGAACGCCATCATCAGCACGCCCACGCACCGCCGCCCCTCGACCCCTGCCTGGCCGCTCCAGATCGGCGCGGAGAAGGCCACCTTGAGCTTGCCCGTGGTCGTGCTCTTGTAGACCGTGGAGCGGTGCACCTCCTTGAGCGGCGGGGCGGCCGTCCCGGGCGCGAGGTCGCCGTCGCCGCCATGAAAATAGTCGCGGTGGGAAAAACTCTGGCCGATCGTGTCGGCCATCGGAAACCGGGCGATCTGCACCCCCTTCACGTCGCACACCGACCAGCTCTCGGCGTCGACGGCGTCGCGGTTGGCCGAGGCGATCGCGTCGAGCGCCGCCTGCACGGCGACCCACCGTTTGCGGCCCTCGCCGGCGGGAGCCTTGTCGGCGGCGCCGTCGGCCGGCAGCGCGGGGGGGCCCGCCACGAGGTCGGGGTTGTCGGCCTCGTGCTCGAGGATCCGCCAGCGCGAGTCGATCTGGAGTGCGGCCGTGCTCGCGGCCAGCCGGGCCGCCATCAGGAGCGCCGTCTGCCGAGCCTGGTATTCGTCGCCGGCCATCCGCCTGAGGAGCACCGCCGCCGTGCCGGCCGTGAGAAGCAGGAGCAGGAGCGCGGCCGTCGCCAATTGCGCCACGGTGCGGTGCCGCCGCGCCCAGCGGGCGAGCCGCCGGCTGAGCGGCTCGCGATACGCGCTCACCGGGAGGTCGGCGAGGTAGTGCTCCACGTCGCGCGCGAGTTCGAGCGGGGTCTCGTAGCGGTCCACCGGGTCGCGGGCCATGGCCTTCAAGCACACCGACTCGATCGCCCGCGACACGCCCCGCTTCACGCGCGACGGCGGCTGCACGTCGCCGGCGAGGGCCCGCTCGCGGATCGCGGCCACATCGCCGTCGAACGGCGGCTGGCCGGTGAGCAGGTGGTAGAGCGTGGCGCCGAGGCCGTATACGTCGCTCGCCACGCCCACGTGCCGCCCGCCGTCGTGCTGCTCCGGGCTCATGTAGGCCGGCGTGCCGGAGATGCCGCGCTTCGCGGCGGGCGCCTCGTCGACCGAGATCGTCGGCATCACGATGCTCTGCTCGCCGCTCGAACGGGCCCGGTCGTCGCGGTCGATCCGCGCGGCCAGCCCCCAGTCGAGCACCACCACCTCGCCGAACTTCCCGAGCATGATGTTGGCCGGCTTGATGTCGCGGTGGATCACGCCGCGGTCGTGGGCATAGGCGATCGCCTTGCAGGTGAGGGCGAACTGCGCGAGGAGCTCGCTGTAGCGGGCGCTCTGCCGCTCGGCTGGCTCGCTCCCCGGCCCGCGGGCGTGAAACTCCGCGATCGCCGCGGCGAACGTGCGGCCCGGGATGAGCCGCATCGCGTAAAACGGCTTGCCATCGGGCGTGGCGCCGGTCACGTACACCGGCACGATGTTGGGATGCTCGAGCTGGCTCGTGACCGTGGCCTCGAAGTCGAAGGCCTCGCGGCAGGCGGGCTGCTCCTGGGCCCAGTCGTTGAGAAACTTCACGGCCAGGCTGCGGCCGGTGGCCTGGTCGCTCGCGGTGTACACGTCGCCGAGGCCGCCCCGGCCGAGCCGGCGGTTGACCGCGATCGTGGTGGTGGCGACGACCGTCGGCGGCACGTCGATCTCGCCGGCGGGAGCCGACGAGGCGGCGGGCTCGGTGCGTTCGTCCGACATGGGCTCTTCCCCGGGGGAAACCCCCAGTGTACCGATTCGGGGCCGCCTGGCCGCAGAGCGCCGCGCGGGATCAGAGGCCGGTTCCGCCGCGTCGATCGCGTCCGGCCGCTAGGAGCGTCGGCCGGGGCCGGTGTATGCTGAGGCACCGGAATACCAGGGCTTTTTGGAGCATCTGTCATGCCCGTCTCGCACCCCTCCCGCCGGCAGTTTCTCGCGGCCTCCGGCGCCGCCGGCTCGCTGCTCCTCGTGGGCACCCGCAACTCGCGGGCGATCGCCGGAGCCAACGACCGCGTGCGCGTCGCCGTGTTCGGGCTGAACGGCCGCGGCCGCGAGCACCTGGCCGGCTACGCCAAGGTGCCCGGCGTGGAGATCGCCACCGTCGTCGATCCCGATCAGACGGTGCTCGACCGCACGCTCGCGAATCTCGCCAAGCAGGCGGGCGACGCGCCGCTCACGACGAAGGGGGAGCGGGATTTCCGCCGGGTGCTCGACGACACATCGATCGACGCGATCTCGATCGCCACGCCCAACCACTGGCATGCGCCGATGACGATCATGGGGGCGCAGGCGGGCAAGCACGTGTATGTGGAGAAGCCGCTCTCGCACGACATCGCCGAGGGCCGGATCGCCGTCGCGGCCCAGAAGAAATACGGCGTGGTCGTGCAGCACGGCACGCAGCGGCGGAGCGACGCCGGCATCGCCGGGCTCCACGAGGCGCTCAAGAACGGCACGCTCCCCAAGCTCAAGATCGCCTACGGCTACGCCTGCAAGCCGCGCGGCGGCATCGGCTTCAAGCCCGATGGCGACCCGCCGGCCACGCTCGACTGGGATCTCTGGAAGGGTCCCGCCGTGATCGACCACTACAACCCAAACCTCGTCCACTACAACTGGCACTGGTTCTGGAAGACCGGCAACGGCGAACTCAACAACCAGGGCACCCACCAGCTCGACGTTGCCCGCTGGGCGCTCGACGACGACCAGACGCATCCCGTGCGCGCGATGGCAGTCGGCGGCCGCTTCCTCTGGAAGGATCAGGGCGAGACGCCCAACACGATGTTTTCGATGGCCGAGTATCCTAACGGCCAGATCGTGCTCTTCAACGTCCGCAACGTGAACTACAAGGGCTACAAGCCCGAGGTCTGCAACGAGTATTACCTCGAGGACGGCAGCGTGATCACGGGCGAGGGAACCTACAAAATCCGCCGCCCCGGCAGCACCGAGGCCGAGCCGCTGAAACTCGCCCCCGGGAAGGTGACTCCCGGCGGCGCCTTCGGCAGCTTCGTCGCCGCGGTGCGGGCGGGCGATCCGTCGCTTGCCAACGGCAACGTGCTCGACGCCCACTACGGCTGCGTGCTCGGCCACATCATGAACAACTCCTACCGGCTCGGCACGGAGGTGCCGTTCAACGAGAAGGCGGGGCGATTCGGCGACCGCACCGACGTGGCCGAGCACTTCGGGAAGTTGCACGCGATCATGCGCGAAGGCGTGGGCATCCCCGAGGACGGCTCGACCTACCGGCTCGGCCCGACGCTCTCGTTCGATGCCGCCGCGGAGCGGTTCACGGGCGACCACGCCGAGGCCGCGAATGCCCTGCTCGCGGACCCGAAGAACAAGGCGTTCGAGATTCCCACGGCCGCACAGGTGTGACCGATGCTTGTCCCGCGCCCCTCCCTCTCATTTCGCCTCTCCCCCTGGGAGAGGCCGGCCAAAGGCCGGGTGAGGGTGTTTTGAAACGACGTCGCTCGTACCGCAGGGCACCCTCACCCCGGCCCTCTCCCAAAGGGAGAGGGATAGCCCCTTCCCTATGCGCGATGCTCCTTGCCGCGGCATGCGCGGCCCACGCCGCGGAGGGAGCCCAGCCCGACCTCCTGCCCACGGTGGGCTCGATCGAGCGGCTCGATCCGCGGTTCGACGCCCTCGTGCCCCGCGACGCGGTGATCGAGGTGCTCGCGAGCGGGTTTGTGTGGGCCGAGGGGCCCGTGTGGCTCAAGGGGGAGCAGGCGCTCCTCTTCAGCGACGTCCCGCGAAACCGCGTGATGCGGTTCAAGGACGGCGAGGGCCTCAGCGTGTTCCTCGAGCCGTCCGGGTTCACCGGGCCGGCGGTGTATGGCGCCGAGCGCGGCAGCAACGGCCTCACGCTCGACCGCCAGGGCAATCTCATCTCCTGCGAGCACGGCGACCGCCGCGTGAGCCGGCTCACGCCCGGCGGCGGCAAGCGCACCGTGGCCGACAACTACCAAGGCAAGCGGTTCAACAGCCCCAACGACTGCGCCGTGCACTCCTCGGGGGCGATCTACTTCACCGACCCGCCCTACGGGCTCCCCAAGGGCTGGGACGACGAACGGCGCGAGCTCGACGTCTCCGGCGTGTATCGCGTGGCGCCCGACGGCGTGGTGACGCTCCTCTGCGACACGATGACGAGGCCCAACGGCATCTGCTTCTCTCCCGACGAAAAGCGGCTCTACGTCGCCCAGTCCGACCCGGAGGCGCCGCTGTGGAAAGTGTTCACCGTGCAGCCTGACGGCACGCTCGACGCGGGGCGCACGTTCTTCGACGGCACGAAGCTCTTCAAGGAACACAAGAAGGGCCTCCCCGACGGGCTCAAGGTCGATGCGGCCGGCAACGTGTTCGCCACGGGGCCGGGCGGCGTGCTCGTGATCGCGGCCGACGGCACGCACCTGGGCACGTTCCTCACCGGGCAGGCGACGGCCAACTGCGCCTTCGGCGGCGACGGCCGCACGCTCTACATCACGGCCGACTCCCACCTCTGCCGCGCCCGGCTCACGACCACCGGCCCGCTCCCCGGGCCGTGAGCCGCTGCCGCGTCGCTCACCCCGGCCCGCGGCGGCTCTGCCTGAAGGCGCCGGGCGTGATGCCGAAGTGCTTCTTGAACGACTCGGCCATGTATTGCGGATGCTCGAAGCCGCAGCGGTCGGCGATCGCGGCGAGCGCGAGATCCGTCTCGGCGAGCAGCTGGCGCACGCGGCCGAACCGCACCTTCACGATCTCCTCCCCCGGCGTGCGGCCGATCGCCTGCCGCATCCGCCGCTCGATGAGCGTGCGCGACAGGCCGACGTGCTTCACCACGTCGTTGACGTTGATCCCGTGGCAGGCGTGCTCGCGGATGTAGCGCACCGCCGCGGCCACCTGCGGATCCTCGATCGCCATGATGTCGCTCGACTGCCGCACCACGATTCCCTTGGGGGGCACGAGCATCTGTTCGGCCGGCGGAGCCTCGCCCGCCATCAGCCGGTCGAGCAGACCCGCCGCCTCGTAGCCCACCCGCTCGCCGTCGAAGGCCACGCTCGAAAGCTGCGGCCGGGCCATCGTGCACAGCGTCTCGTCGTTCTCCGCGCCCACCACGGCCACCTCCTCCGGCACTGCCACGCCCGCCCGCCGGCACGCATCGAGCAGCCAGAAGGCGAGCTGGTCGGTGCAGGCAAAGATCCCGATCGGCTTCGGCAACGACTGCACCCACCGGGCCACTTCGGCCTGGTGCCGCTCCCAGTTGGAGGGCCGCTCGCCCTGGGTGGGAGCGTGGTGCTCGTGGCATTCGTGGCCGCGGGCGGCCAGAGAAGCGCGAAAATTGTCGCGCCGTTCCTCGAAGTAGCGCTCCGTGTCGAGGTCGAAGACGGCGAAGTTGGCGAAGCCGTTGTCGATGAAGTGGTCGGCCACG
>JBJSZP010000263.1:0-8645 GCA_046090365.1 Planctomycetia bacterium | reverse complement strand
CCATGCTGATCACGTTCACGCAGTCGGGCGGGTTTGCAGGGCTCGTGAAGGGCTGTCGCATCGACACCGCGGAGCTCGAGAAAGACGAACGGAACCACGTCGAGGGGCTCGTCGAAGCCACCGGCTGGAGAGAGTCGTGGGAGCGGTTCTCGGCAGGCCGCGATCGGCTGCAGTACGACGTGACGATCGAGCGGGATGCCTCCGTCCTGCACGTGACGTGCGACGACCGTTCCCTGCCGGCACCGGCCCGGCCGCTCGTGGCCTGGCTCAGGGAACGCGCCCGGCCGCAGCGGCTGAATTAGCACGCATCCGGTTTTGCCGTAGCGTCATCTTGGCAACACAGTGAGGGTAGGCGAGGGGGGCGGCGAACGCTCGAGGAGCCTCGGGCGGATCCTCGCCCCGGCGACAATCCGAAGGAGTCGTTCCTACGACCGACTTTTGCCGCCCCCGAGCCGGGGGTATGTGCGGACGCGTTCTATTGCGACAGGTAGAGCGGAAGCGGGCTCTCGCGGAGCAGTGTCAGGGCGGTCTCGCCGAAAATCTTCCGCAGCAGCAGGTTCTTCGCGCTGTTGCCGGCCACGATCAAGTCGGCCTGCCACTGGAGGGCGTAGGGGATGATCTCGCGGCGCGGATCACCGGTCGCGGCGTCGGTCTCCACATCGCGGCCATGGGCGCGAAAGTAGGCGGCGGCCGACTCGACGCGCCGCCGGGTTGCCGCGGCGTCGTCGCCGAAGCAGACAATACGGACCACGGCCTTGCCGTAGAGCCCCGACTGGACGAAATGCTTGAACGTCTTGGCGCTTTCGAGCGAGCCCGAATAGGCGACCAGCACGCGGCTGATGGGCCGATGGGATTCCGGCACGGCGAGGATCGGCCGGACGCCGTCGGCGATCAGCCGCTCGAGGGCGTCGCGGGGCTCGGGAACGACGTCGTGCTCGAACAGGCTCTGCAGGCCGAACACGCAGAGGTCGTGATACCGCACGAGGTCGGCGGCGATCTCGAACGGGTCGCCGGCTTCCGAGGCGATGCGGTGTGCCACGCCCGCCGCGCGGCAGCGGTCGGCGAACTGGGTGCTGGCGGCCGCGATGTCGACCTGCGCCCGCTCGTACCGTTGCCTGCGCAGCTCGGCGGCGGCGGCCTCGACTCCCACGCCCATCGGCTGCGGCCCGGTCCAATCGAGCCTGCCCGTGTCGGTGACGGCGAGCCCCTGCAGTTCGGCAGCCGTTTCCCGGGCGATGTCGAGGGCGTGCTCGGTCACGGCGGCGGCCGTCCGGCTCGTGCCAAGGCCGACGAGGATGCGCTTGATCATGGCATGAGTCCTGATGGGGGAGAGAGCCCGCCCAAGTATCCCGGACACGACTAGGAAAGTCGATACACGAGCGCCAGCCCTCCGCAGACGATCGCCACGATCAGCAGCGCGTCGGGCTCGACGATCGGGACGCGTCGATCGGCGTGGTACAACTGGCCGAGGACCGCCACCGCGGTGGCTGCGATGACCGCCAGCACCGTGACGGCGTGGGCCGGGGATGCGGCGGCGAAGAGCGATCCTGGATACACGGCATCGAGCGGCACGAAGAGGATCATGTTGAACGCATTGCTGCCGAATGTGTTGCCGATGGCGAGATCGAGCGCCCCGGACCGCACCGCCGTCACTGCGGCCACGAGTTCCGGCAACGACGTCGTCAAGGCGACCAGCGTCGTGCCGACGAACGTGCCCCCGAGGCCGGTTTCGTCGGCGAGCACGCCGGCCGTCTTCGCCAGCCGAGGCCCGGCCCACCAGAGCACGGCCGCCGCGGCGCCGAACGCGAGCAGCGAGGGGAGCAACGCCCGCAGGCCGAGCCGGCCGCGCTCGGGCCCTGGCGCCTCGCCGCGGGTGCACTCGTCGGCATCCCGCGCCGCCCGGGCAGAAATCCGCTGGTCGATGAACACCATCCGCGCGCCGATGAGATAGGCGAGGAGGATCACCAGCGACCACCATCCCACGCCGGCCACGGCGATCTCGGGCAGCCGGCCCGCGGTGAGGATCGCCAGGCCGGCGGTCGCCGTGAGCACGATGGAGAGCGTGGCCGGCAGGGCATGCGCCGCCGCCTCCCGCGAAAACATCGGTCGCCCCCGCCGAATACCGAGGTCCACCACCGCCAGAATGAGAAGATTCATCAGGCTGCTGCCGAAAAGGTCGCCGATCGCAAGATCGGGAAGCCCCTCGCGAACCGCCGCCACGTCGACGGTGAGTTCGGGCAGCGACGTGGCAGCCGCCAGCAGCAGGCTGCCCACGAGCACGCGGCCGAGGCCGGTCGCTTCGGCGATGTGGTCCGCCGCCCGCGAGAGAAAGACCCCCGCGGCGACCACCACCAGGGCGAGCACACCGAATTCCGTGACTGCTCCGTGCATGGATTCTCTCACAGGTCGCGCGAATATCCTTTCAGATATTTGAATCCCTCGACAAGCGCCAGGGGCAGGATCGCCGCGACCAGCACCAGGATCCAGTCGGCGCCGAGTTCCGTGCCGATCTCGAATACCGGCCGGGCGAGGGGCAGCATCACCACGCTCACCTGGAGGAGGGCCGACACGGCGACGGCCACGAGCAAGGCCGGGTTCGTCGCCAGGCCGAGCTGCCAGGCCGTGCGGCGGTCGCTGCGGCAGGCGAACGCGAACAGTAGTTGCGCGAATGCGGCGACGCAGAAGGTCACCGTGCGGGCGTGGGGGAGCCGGGCGTCGTCTCCGCGGTAGGTCGCCCAGAAGGCACCGAGCATCACGGCCGCCATGATCGCCCCGTGGACCACGATGGTGCGACCGCGGCTCCAGGTGATCACCGGCTCGCGGGCCTCCCGCGGCCGTCGCCGCATGAGGTCGTTTTCCGGCGGCTCGAGCCCGAGCGCCAGGGCCGACAGCCCGTCGGTGATCAGGTTCAGCCACAGGATCTGGATCGCGGCCAGCGGCGCCGGCCAGCCGACGACCGCGGCCACGAACATCACCAGCACCTCGCCGGCGTTGCAGGAGAGCAGGTAGTGGATGAACTTCTGGATGTTGTCGTAGATGCCCCGGCCCTCCTCGACGGCGCTCACGATCGACGCGAAGTTGTCGTCGGTGAGCACCATGTCCGACGCCTCCTTCGTCACGTCGGTGCCCGTGAGCCCCATCGCGATGCCGATGTCGGCGGCCCGGATCGCCGGTGCGTCGTTCACGCCGTCGCCGGTCATCGCGACCACCTCGCCGCGGCGCTGCCAGGCCTGCACGATCCGCAGCTTGTGCTCGGCCGTCACCCGCGCGTAGACGGCGATCGTGTCGGCGGCGGCGGCGAGTTCGTCGGCGGACAGGCGGTCGAGGTCGGTGCCGGTCGCCACCCGATCCGCGGGGCCGGCGATGCCAAGCTCCCGGGCGATGGCCAGCGCCGTGGCCGGATGATCCCCCGTGATCATGAGCGGCCGGATGCCGGCCCCCGTGCACGTCGCCACGGCCGCACGGGCCTCGTCGCGCGGTGGATCGATCATGCCCACGAGCCCGGCGAACACGAGGTTGCGCTCCATGTCGGCGGCCAAGTCGCCGGGCCCCGGCTGCGCCGCCAGCGGCCGCCAGGCGAGCGCGAGCACGCGGAGGGCCCGGGCCGCCAGGCCTGCGCTCCGCGCGAGGATCTCCCCGCGCCGCTCCGGCGTCAGCGGCTCCGGCCCCGCGCCCCGGTCTTCGTGCGTGCAGCGGGCGAGCACCGCTTCCGGGGCCCCCTTGGCATAGATCGCAAGCGATCCGTCGGGCTTTCGCACCACGACCGACATCGCCTTGCGATCGGAGTCGAAGGGCAGTTCATACACCACGGACTCGCCGGGGCCGCGGACGGCGATGCCCGCCTTCATGGCGGCGACGAGCAGGGCTCCTTCCGTGGGGTCGCCGACCACCTCCCAGCGATCGTCGCCCTCGGCCGCCGGGCTCAGGGCGGCGTTGTTGCACCGCGCGCCGATCGTGAGGAGCCCGACGAGGTGGGGGTCGGCTACTGGATCACACGAGTGCGCGGATGGCGCCGCGGCTTCCGCCACCGGCTCCACGAGGAATTCCCCGTGCGGCGCGTAGCCGGCGCCCGTCACGTGATACTCACGCTGCGGCGTCACCACCGCCCTCACGGTCATCTCGTTGCGGGTGAGCGTGCCTGTCTTGTCGGAGCCGATCACGGTCACGCAGCCGAGCGTCTCCACGCTCGGCAGCCGCCGGACGAGCGCGTTGCGGGCCACCATGCGCTGCAGTCCCAGGGCGAGCACCAGCGTGACGACGGCGGGCAGCCCCTCCGGCACCGCGGCCACCGCGAGGCTCACCGACCGCAGGAGCACGTCGGCGGGGCTTCCACCACGCACAAGTTCGAGCCCGGAGATGACGGCCACGATCACGAGGCAGACCACGATCAGCACCCGGCCGAGTTCCCCGAGCCGCCGCTGGAGGGGCGTCATCTCCGGGGGCGTCGATTCGAGCAGCCCGGCGATGCCTCCCAACTGCGTGCGCATGCCGGTGCCCACGACGAGCGCCGTGCCGCGGCCCGAAGCGACGACCGTGCCGGCATGCACGAGCGTCGCGCGATCGCCGAGCGGCAGTTCGGCCGGGAGCGGCGACGCCGCGTCCTTCGCCACCGGCAGCGATTCCCCGGTGAGCGCCGCCTCCTGGGCGGCGAGCCCGTGCGCCTCGACGAGCCGGGCGTCGGCGGGCACGTGGTCGCCGGCCTCGAGCACGATCAGATCTCCCACCACGACCTCCCGCGCCGGCACGACCTTTACCTGGCCGCCGCGGACGACGCGGGCGTTCGGTGCCGACAGCCGCCGCAGCGCGCCGAGCGCCCGCTGGGCCCGCTCCTCCTGGAGGAAGCCGATCAGGCCGTTGACGAGCACGATCGCCACGATCGCCGCCGTGTCGGCCCACTCGCCGAGGACGCCGGCCACGATCGCCGCCACGACGAGGATC
Organism: Planctomycetia bacterium; assembly: GCA_046090365.1. GTDB lineage: Bacteria > Planctomycetota > Planctomycetia > Pirellulales > UBA1268 > RGVT01. Next base: position 3,707 of record JBJSZP010000263.1, on the reverse strand, counting down.
CCGATCACGACCTCTTGGAACTGCCTGGCGAGCCGCCGCCACCACGGCACGGCCGGCACCTCGTCGAGCGCGTTGGCTCCCCACGCCGCGAGCCGCCGCGCGGCCTCGTCCGGCGCGAGCCCGGCGGCCGCATCGGACGCCAGCCGCGCAGCGACCTCGGCCGCGGTCAACGCGTGCCACGCCTGCGGAGAGGGTTCACCGGTCGCCATGGCTGCCTCGGATCGGGGACGCCGGACGGGGCCGGCCCTCGATTATCCGGGGCAGGCGACGGGGCGGCTAAAAATCGTAGTCGAAGCGGACGCCGTAGGCGTCGGTGAGGCTGTTGCCTGCCTTGCGATCCTCGAGAAACGCCCGGATGTAGTTGAACTTCGCCCGCACGTAGGGCGTGAGATACCAGTTGAGGCCGATCGTGAAGTCGGTGAGGTTGTTGCCGGAGATGTTCTTATCGTTGAGCACGATGTTCGAATAGCGGGCCGCGATCTCCCAGGCGCCGATGCCGGTGCGCTTCCGGCTGCCGTGGCGGCCGGTGCAGAAGAAGTCGGCATACGGCTCGAGCCGCTTGTGGATGCCCTGCTTACGGTCGTAGGGGCGGTGCTCGCCGGTGAGGAAGTAGCTCACCTGGGCCATGTAGCCGTTGAAGAAGAGATTCGGTCCGTTGATCTGGTCGACGACGGCGAAGGCGTATTCCGACTGCAGCGACAGCGGGCCGAGAATCAGGGCAAACTCGGGATCGAAAAGCTGGAACTGGCTCGCCGGGATGTTGCCCGTGTCGACGAAAATCGGCGCGAAGGGGCTCGGGACGCCGTTCTGGTAGTTGCTCGGATTCGGCAGGCCGATCGGGCCATACACGTTCGCCGGCTGCTGCTTGCGGATCTCGGGCGTGTTGCGGAACCGCACCTGGTTCTGCGAGGTGGCGCGGTAGCTGTAGGCGCAGCCGAGATGGAGGTAGATGGCGCCGTCGGTCTCTTCGTCCCACCACGGCAGCCATGTGCCTCGCATCGTGAGCGCCTGCCCGCTATCGAAGCTGTCGTTGCCGATATTGTCGGAGTTGGTGCGGAACGTGCCGATCTGCCAGGTGTTGAAGTCGTCGTTGGCCGTACCGTAGGCCATCACGCCCATGTTGCGGGCCGGAGCAAACGTGTCGACGAGCGACCGCTCCATGAACGTGTTGTTGCGGTTCTGCGTGACGCGCTCGAGCGAGAAGGGCTCGAAGAAGTGGCCGAATCGCACGTTCTGCAGCCAGCCGAGGTCGTGGGCCTCGATGTAGTTGTCGATGAAAGCCGGCTGATTGGCGAGCGCGAAGTCGACGCCGAGCGCGTATTCGAGCTGCTCGGTCGCGTTGCCGCGGGCCATCACGCGCAATCGGCGGAACTGGGCCCCGTCCTGCAGGTCGCCCACCGCGGCCCGGCTCGCGGCATCCTGTCCGAAAAACACCTGGTCGCCCTGCACCTGGCCCGAGATCGTGAGCGTAGGCTTCTTCTCCTTAGGTTTTTCCTTCACCCGCGCGGCCGCCTGCTTTTTGGCCGCCGCCTTGAGGTCGTCGATCTGCTGCTGGAGGCTCTCGAGCTCGGCGGCGACGCCGGCGGCGTCGGGCAGCGTGATTTCCGCGTCTCCAGCCTCGTCGACCGCGACGCGGGGCACAGGCGCCCGGGCCGCGCCGTCGACGGGCGAAAACGCGACCGCGATCAGGAGCAAAGCCCCGATGCGCCATCCGCCGGGCGGTCGGAAATGAAACACGATTCGCGGCTCCCTCCCGGGCCCTCCGGTCATCCGGTCAGGCGCGGGCGCGCACGGCGTCGCCTCCTGCCGGTCAGGTCGGCCCGATACTCGCCATCGTGAGAATCGGCAGGGACGGCGCAAAGATTCAGCCTTGCGCGATCGTTTCTCGCAGCCAGGGGCACCCAGGCTGCCTATCTTTCCGAGTCGTTGCTGCTTCCGGTCAGATAGCTGCCGTAATAAAGAAGCGTCAGAACGCTCTGGAGCGTGGCGGCCACGTAGGTCCAGGCGGCGGCATTGAGCACCTTGTTCACGGCCGGCATCTCCGCCGGCGGCACGATCCCCAGGTTCACGAGCTGCGCCTTCGCCCGATTGCTCGCATCGATCTCCACCGGCAGGTTCACGAGCTGGAAGAACACCGTGCCGGCGAAGAGCGCGATCCCGAGCCACGCCAGCGGCTTGATCGCCATCATCAGGCCGAGGGCGAACATCGTGATCCCGAAGCCGCTGCCGATGTTGGCCATATTAACCGCGGCATTGCGGATCGTCATCAGAGAAAAACTCTGCGCGTCCTGCAGCGCATGCCCGGCCTCGTGGGCCGCGATGCCGACGGCGGCGAGCGACCGGCTGCCGTACACCGCCTCCGAAAGCCTGAGCACCTTTTTCTGCGGATCGTAGTGGTCGTTGAGCGTGCCGGGGATCGCCTCGATCTCCACGTCGGTCGCCCCGGCCGAATCGAGGATATGGCGGGCGGCTGCTCCGCCTGTGAGCGGGGCCGGCTCGTGCGACGCAGCGGCGAACGACGACTTCACCCGCCACTGGGCCCACAGGGCCAGGAGCAGGGCGGGGGCGACGGCCAGCATGTATCCGGGGTCGAAAAAAATCGGCATGGAAGCGGTGTAGCTCCGGGGAAAGACCGCGTTTTCACCACCACGGCGGCGCGGCGAATCGCGGCGAACGTATTCTAGTCATACGCAGCGATGAGACACCCCGTTCGCCACCGTTCCCCGATTGCCGCCGGGCTGGCCGCCGCCTGCATGCTTGCCGGGGGCTGCGGCCGAACGCCGCCATCCCCCGTCGCCCCTGCCGCCCCCGCCCTACCCTCCCCGCCGCCGCTGTGCGCCCGGATCGAGGCTGCGATCGCCCATGCCCGCGACGCCCGCCGGCTCGACGCCTCGGTGCACGGCGCCTGGCAGGTGGTGCACGGCATCCTCGCGTTCGGGCCCGATTTTCCGCTCGCGCGAGACGGGGTGGTGGGGCCGGCGCTCGACTACCTCCTTGGCGGCAGCCCGCTCATCGGCTGGCAGCTTCGCCCGGGCAAGCGGGGCATCGTGGCCGTCGTCGAGGAAGGGAGCACGACGGGGCAGGGACACCCGGACCAGTGGCTCGGCTATCTCTCGCAGTGCGGCCTCGGCGGCGTCCCACTCGACACGAAGCTCGTCGTGGGCGGCCGCGACTTCACGCTCGCTGATCTGCTCGCGCAGGCGCAGTTCGACATCCGCCCAGGGCAGGAGGCCACCTGGACGCTCATGGCCCTCGCGGCCTACCTGCCGCCCGACGCGTCGTGGCAGGCGTCCGACGGCACGGCGTGGACGATCGAACGCGTCGTGCAGATGGAGGCCGACGCCGACCTCTCGACGAGCGCCTGCGGCGGAGCCCACAGGCTGTACGGTCTCGTGGCCGCCGTGAACGCGCGGCGGGCCGAGCTCGAGCGGGAGGCGGACGGCCGGCCCGCGGTGCTCACCGGCGGCTGGGCGGTCGCGGAGGAGCGGATCGAGGACGCCATCGACCGCGCCCGGCGGTTCCAGCAGGCCGACGGCAGCTTTTCGGTCCACTTCTTCGAGCGGCCCGGCACGTCGAGCGACGTGTTCGCCAGGCTCGCCGCCACGGGCCACGTGTTCGAGGTGCTGGTGCTGGCCCTCGACGACGAGCGGCTTTCCGAGCCGTGGATCAGGCGGGCCGCCGACCGGCTGGTCACGTTGCTCGACCAG
>JBJSZP010000262.1:0-1080 GCA_046090365.1 Planctomycetia bacterium | reverse complement strand
CCTCGCGCGACCGCAGGGCAAACTTGAGATACCGGTTGTTGACGCAGCGGATCTCGACGCTGCAGGTGCTGCCGCCGTCGGTGACGGCCGCCTCGCCACAGCCTGTCATGCTCAGCGCCATGGCGGGCCTCTGCGAGCGGTCACTTGGCCGGCGGAGCGTCGGCAGGGGGCGTTGGTGCCGCAGGCGGCGGAGCAGGCGGCGTTGGGGCTGCGGTGTCGGCGGGCGGCGTGACAGGCAGCGTTCCGAGCGGATTGCCGGGCTGGCCCGCCGGCTGCGATCCGGGTAGGGCACCCGTGGAGGGGCCGGTCGACTCGGGAGCGGCGCTGCCGAGCGAGCCGCTGAGGAGCGACTGCTGCCGGCCGAGGACGTTGATCGAGAGCACGCAGAGCAGAATCCAGAACGTCGCCACGCCGACCGTGATCTTCGTGAACACGTCGCCGGCCTTCGTGCCGAACGCGCTCTGGCCCCCCATGCCGCCGAACGCCCCGGCCAGCCCGCCGCCCCGCCCGCGCTGGATGAGCACGAGGAAGATCAGGAACAGGGCCGTGAACACGAGCATGAAGCCGAGGAAGAACCGGGCGAGCGCGAGCATGGAAAATCCTGTGAGCGGGGGAACCGTGACGGCAAGGAGGATACCCTATCGGCCGCCTGGCGGCGACGGCACTCAGGCGAACGCCCGGGCGATCCCCAGGAAGTCGTCGGCCTTGAGGCTCGCGCCGCCCACGAGGGCCCCGTCGATGTCGGGCTGCCGGGCCAGGTCGGCCGCGTTGTCGGGCTTCACGCTGCCGCCGTATTGGATCCGCACCCGGTCCGCCACCTCGGGCGAGGCAAGTTTGCCGAGGAGCCCGCGGATCAGGGCGTGCACCTCCTGGGCCTGCTCGGGCGTGGCCACTTTTCCGGTCCCGATCGCCCACACCGGCTCGTAGGCCACCACCACCTTCTCGAGTTCGGCCGGTGACAGGCCCGCGAGCGAGCCCTGCACCTGCCCCGTCACGACCGCCGCCGTGCGGCCCGCCTCGCGCTCCTCGAGCGTCTCGCCCACGCACACGATCGGCACGAGCCCGGCGGCGAGGGCGGCC
>JBJSZP010000261.1:0-2832 GCA_046090365.1 Planctomycetia bacterium | reverse complement strand
GGCACCTCGGCGATCGCGTTGTAGGCGCCGATCGACTCGTATTCGTTGCGCAGATACTTCTGGATCACCACCTCCATCTGCTCGGTGATGTCGGCCAGCCGCTGCTCGATCTGCGGCGGCTCGGTCCAGATCCGGCTCGTGACGAGCAGCTCGTCGTGGTCGGCGAGGTGCATGAAGCCGGCGAACTGCTTGCCCAGCCCGAGCGGATCGATGATCGTGAACCGGGTCTGTCCGGCCGGCACGCCGCTGGCGATGCGGAGCATCAGCGCCTGCATCATCTCGGAGGCGACCTCCTTCTGGTCGGCCGTGGTCTTCACGAGCAGCGACGCCTGCTTCGGAAACGGCACGAGCGCCGGCTGCGTCCAGTCCACGGGCCCGAAGGCGTTGAGCTCGGGCCGCGCCGACACGCCGCCCGGCACCTTCTGGAGCGAGAGCGCCTGGGTGCCGAACCGCAGGCCGGGGGGTGTTTCGACCGGCAGGGCCACCGCGTCGTCGGCCAGCTCGTCCCATGGGCGGAAGGCCGCGGCGTCGATCCTGTTCGCCTCGTGGTATGCGGCCGCCGTCGACGTGCGCGCCTCCCGCCAGCGGTCCGTCATCTCGCGCCAGCGCGTGTCGCGCCGGGCGTCGGCCGCCGCCAGCCGCTCGTCGCGGGCCCGCTCCAGCCGCTCCACGTCCTCGCGGCACGACGTCTCGAGCGCGGCGAGCCGCGGGGGATACTTCTTGTCGGCGGCATCCTTGTTGGTGTCGCGCTTGCGGACGATCTCCGCGACCTTGGCCCGGTATTTCGTCTCGAGGTCGGCCGTCTGCTTTTCCCTCGTGGCGACGAGCGCGTCGAGTTTCGCCTGGAGGGCAGCCTGGCGGTCAGTTAATTCGCGCTTGAAGCGCTCCTCGAGCGCCCGGGCCTGCTCGTCGCGCCGCTTCGTGATGAATTCGCCGGCGGCCGAGTGGTATGTGCGGGCTTTGGCGATGTCGTCGGCCAGCCGCGTGCGCATCTCGGCGGCCTCGGTGCGGGCCTGTCGGCGCAGCCTGGCGACGAGCCACAGGCCGAGCCCGATGCCGAGCGCCGCGATGCCGGCCGCCGCGCCGCCGGCGATGCCGAGCTTGAGGGGCATCTCGCCGGGAACCCCGAGGAACGCGGCTCCGGCGGCGGCCAGCGCGAGCACGATCGGCACGACGATCGCCGCCCCCAGTGTGCCGCTCGAGAAGGCGGTGCGGGCGACCTTCAGGCTGCACAGGGCCTGGGCCTGCTCCACGATCGCCGCCCGCAGCGCCTCGAGCTGGGCGAGCACGTCGGCCCCCGCGGGAGCCGCGTCGGCGCCGGGCGGATCCGCCGGCTCGGCAGGGGCCGCGACGCGCCAGCCGGCCAGGGCGGCGACCGTCTTCGTGTCGGCCTCGTCGAGCTGCGCGAGCGTGCGGGAGAGCTCCTTCTCCGACTTCGCGTAGAGCCGGAGCGGATCCTTCCGCTTCTCCTTGCAGATCTCGCGGAACGATGCGTCTTCGTATTGGTCGTCTTCCTTGAGCTGCTTGTCCTGGGCCGCGAAGGTGCGCAGGATCGTGGCGGCGAACGCCTTGCGCTGCTCGTCGAGCTTCTTCTGCTCGGCCGCCGCTTGGCCGGCCACCTGCTGGAGCACCGTGGCATACTCGCGCTTCGCGGCCTCGATCTCGCGGGCGTATTTCTGCCGGGTGGCGGTAAGCTTCTGCTCGGCCTCGGTGCGGGCCGCCTCCTGCTCGGCCGCGTGCTCGGCCACGATATCGTTTTCGAGCTTGGCGCGGGCGGCCGACTCGCGGCGGAGGATCTGCATCTGCGACCGGAGGAGGTCGCGGTCGTACGGCGTCGCCGGGGCGGGATCGGCGGGTGCGTCAGCCATCGAATCCGTCGCTCACGTCACGCTCGGCCCGGGCGAGCACCTCGGCCAGCCTGCCCACCGCCTCGAGCGTCATCTTCACGTCGGGCAGGAGGGGCTCGATGTGCTCCTTGTGGAAGGCCTTGCTCGTGGCGTCGTTCCACGTCTCCTTGGCCGTCTCCCACTTGAGGTCGAGCTGCTTGAGCGACAGCGCCATCTTCGCCGCACCGCTGGAAAGGTCGAAGTGCTTCACGGGGCGCCTCCTGCCGGAGTCGGCGCGGGGGCCGTCGCCGTGGCGGGCGCCGCCGGCGACGCTGCGGCCGCGTCGTCGGCCTGCCGCACGACGCTGGCGGCTCCCTGGCCGGCGGCGTCGCCGGGCGCGGTGGGCTGCGGGGACGACATCTGACGGTAGGCCTCGAGCGAGCGGAGCATCCGCTCGACGCGGGCGATCGCCTTCGGGCAGTCGACGTCGATCACCTCGCGGAAGTGGACGAGCCGCACGCACGTTTCGCGAAACTGCTGGAGCACGACGGGCGTCCAGCGCCGCACGGCCTCCGCCTTGCGCTCCGCGTTGGCGAGTTTGGCCCGCGCCTTTTCCAGGGCCTTCTTCTCCTCCGCACAGGAGGGCTGGTTGTCGCCCACCTTCTTGAACGCCCGGCAGTGCTCGAGATCCTTGATCGCCTGGTTGACCATGTCGCCGCAGCGGCGCACCTCCGCCTTCCAGTAGGCCGCGCGGTCCACGGTGATGTAGTCGACCGCCTTGCGGCCCTCGAGCTCGATCTCGTCGAGCGCGCCGCCCGTCTCGTGCGCATACGCGGCCAGGGCCGCCTTCACAAAGGCGAGCGTGTCGAGCGATTTGACGTCGGCCTGGGTGGACATCGAGGTAGTGCTCAGCGCTGATCCTGGTATTCCTCGACCCGCTCCGCCTTGCGGATCAGGTAGGGGACGTATTCGCCGGTCGATTCGACGAACCGCCCGAAGGTGTTGA
>JBJSZP010000260.1:0-2233 GCA_046090365.1 Planctomycetia bacterium | reverse complement strand
CTGCCGCACCGTCTCGCGGGCGGCGGCGAGCAGGCCGGGGTCGATCCGCACGCGCGTGCCCTCGCCCACGAGCGCGGAAAACCGCCCCTTGTTCGTGGAGCCGAGGATCGTGCCGCCCTGGAGGAGGATGTTGGCCGTGTTCTGGAGGTCGAGCGGCATGTAGGCCACGGGGTCGACGAGGCCCTCGTAGCCGCGCAGGAAGCCGATGCAGTCGTAGCCGAGCCGAAGAGCGCTCTTCACAGCCGCCCGGATCACGGCGTTGAGCCCGGGGCAGTCGCCGCCGCCGGTGAGGATTCCGATCGTGGGCTTGGATGGTGGCATGGCGGCTTCACTCCGTGTCGCGGCATCTCAAAGCCAACACCCGATCAAGCAGATCACGAACATGAATCGAGTCAGCCATCTTTTGCAAGTAGTCGACGTCGAGCTTCGTGGCATGAAGCCGTACGAGCCGCGAAACGTCGTCCCACTGTCGCTCCGATGTCTCGTCCGTCATCCGATACCACTCCAGTTTGGCAAGGATGGAATCCTCCACCGTTGCCACCGGGATCGGCTCGCTGGCTGGAGGCCCAAATGACTCGGGCCGAGCTCGTTCGAATGCCGCCCGATCAAACTGCCGCCCTCGGTCGACAAACACGTCGATCTTATAGGACGTGGGCAGGTGGATGAGATTGAAGCATTTGCGCTCCCGCACTGCGGCACGGGCCACGGCCGGGTTTGCGTAAAAGTCGGGGCCGCAGGCTTCGATCAAGGCTGCGGCCTGTTGCTCGGCAAGGGCGCACACCAGATCGACGTCCATCGTCGAGCGAATCGCTCCGTGAAACGTGCTGGCGACACTGCCGCCGACATAATGCCTCACGCCCAGCCGACGCAGCGCAGCAACGACCGGCTCGAGCGCCGCAATGAGATCATCGAAGTCGCTCACTCGCTGCGGGCTCCCAGCCACTGCCGCACGTCGGCGGCAAGATCATCGCCATAGGCGAGGGCCAGATACCGCAGCCGCGCCTCTTGATCTGTGATTTCCGGCTCACTGCGGCGGATGACCGCGAGCGCCAAATCACGGCCGCGCCGCGAGCTGGCGACCATTTTTTGCAGCCGCTGCTGCGGCGTCAACTTGCGAAAACAGGCGAGCTGGGCCTCATCCGCATCGGCCGACGTGTCTGAGACGGTTGCAATTTGTGGCATGGCATCGCTCTGGGGATTGCCAATCACACGTCGTCAGCCCGCCCGACGGCCGTTGTCATCGGCATCGCTGCCATCAGCCGCTCGCCCCGCCGCATGGTCGAGCGACACGATCAACAGCGGCCCGAGCACCGACCACGTGTCGTCGGCTGCCCCCACGATCACGCGCCTCGGCGTCAGGGCCACGAAGTCCGGATGCGGAACAGGGAGCGAACGACCATCCGCCAGCCGGATCGTGAATGGCACGAAAGGCTGCGAATGAAGTGCGTCACGAACGCCAGTGATGTCCATGAGCGATCAACTCCAGAGCGACGACTGCAACACATGAAATACTATACAAACGTATTCTTCAGCGTCAATGAGCCCGCGGCCGATCACCCTGTCGACGATTCCTGGAGGCCGCTTCACGACGTCGGCGGCAACAGGTCGGCGAGCCTGACTGACAGCCCGGGTAAGCCGGTGGAACAGAATGAATCCGCTGCATCGACAAGCGTGGAGCCGTGGCTGGCCGTGTGCACCGTCACCGTGCGACTGCCTGGATCGACGCTCCACACCTCGAGGCAGCCGGCAGCAAGCCAGCCTGCGATCTTGTCGGTCGCCCGTGCTCGAAGCCGGCCGGCGACATCATCACGAGCGTCCCCCGCACGAGTTCGCAGGGGCCGAGGTCGCCCGCAGCGAGGAGATCTGCGGCGGTCGCACTGTCACCGGCAGATGCCGCGGCAAACCCGGATGCCATCGCCAATCTCCCTCGTTGAGGTACACGCTTGACCCAGATATCGTCGGTCACACGTCGGGCCCGGGCAATAAACTATACGTATGTACATTCTTTGTCAACTGACACCCTGCTACACTATTTTGATGGATGCTATATATCATTTCGATGGAGCAACGCCCTGCCATGATTAAGACACAAATCCAGATCCCCGACGATCTCTATCGTCGCGTGAAACGACTCGCGGAATCCCAGGAGTGGTCGCTCGCGGAGACGTTGCGCCGGGCCGCTGAGCTGCTCCTTGCCGTGCGGCCGGCCGGAGCCGGGGGCGGCGGTAAGACC
>JBJSZP010000259.1:0-1078 GCA_046090365.1 Planctomycetia bacterium | reverse complement strand
CCTGCGACTTCGAGCCGGAGCGGCGCGTGCGCGGGAAAATTCCCCGTCAGGGCACGGCCCTCACGCTCCGTCTCAAACCGACGGTGGACGTGATTGCCACAGTTGCCCGGCGGGCCCGCAACAACCAGTGGATGGTGGCCTTTGCCCTCGAGCCCGAGGCCGATCCCCGGCGGGCGCTCGAGAAGATCACGACGAAGCGGTGCGACCTGATCGTGGTCAACGACCTCACGGCGATCGACGCCACGCAGACGGCCGTCACCGTCTACGACCGCAGCCATGCCCGCGTCGGCAGCAGGAAGGGCACGAAGGCCGCCGTGGCCACGTGGCTCATCCGCCTGATCGCCTCGCGGCTGATGTAGGACGGGCGTCAGCCTGTCCTCCATCAGCCATTCTCGGTATAAAACGGCCCTTCACGCGAGCCATCGCCCTCATGATCACCGTCGCCATCCTTGGAGCCACCGGCTACACCGCCCTCGAGGCGATCAAGCTCCTCCTGCGCCACCCGGAAGCGAAGATCGTGGCCGTCACGAGCCGGCAGGAGGGGAGCCCGCCGATCTCCACGGTGCATCCGAGCCTCGTGGGCCGGCTCGACCTCCCGCTCGAGGATCTCGGGCCCGACGAGGTCGGGAAGCGGGCCGACTGCGTGTTTTCCTGCCTGCCGCACTGCGCGAGCGCGGAGATCGTGCCGCAGGTGCTCGCCGCCGGGGCCACTGTGATCGACTTCAGCGCCGACTACCGCCTCGACGACGCCGCCACCTACCGCGAGTGGTATGGCCACGAGCACCCCGACGCAGGCCGGCTGGGAACAACGGTCTACGGCCTGCCCGAGCTGTTTCGCGAGCGGATCGCCAAAGCCAAACTCGTCGCCAACCCGGGCTGCTATTCGACGTCGGCGATCCTGCCGCTCGCGCCACTCGTGAAGAGCGGGAAGTTCCACCTCGACGACGTGATCATCGACTCCAAGAGCGGCGTCAGCGGCGCGGGCCGGTCGCCGAAACTGATGACGCACTTCCCCGAGTGCAACGAGAGCATGTCGGCCTACAACGTGGGCCGGCATCGCCACACGCCCGAGATCGAG
>JBJSZP010000258.1:0-4870 GCA_046090365.1 Planctomycetia bacterium | reverse complement strand
GGGTCAATCTCAGGCCGGGCCTGCGCATCCTGCCCAGATTGCGGCCGCGGGATGAGCCGCGGCCATCGACGCCACGGCCGCTGTCTACGACAACAGCCTTTGCACGCTTTCGAGCAGCCGATCCATGGCGAACGGCTTGCGAATGTAGTCGTCGACGCCGAGCATTTCGGCGTAGGCCTTGTGGCGACTGCCCTCGTTGGCCGTGATCATGATCACCCGCAGGGGCACCGGGCGGCTCCGCCGCAGCCGCTCGAGCACGAGAAAGCCGCTCCGCTTCGGCATCATCATGTCGAGCACGACGAGGTCGGGATTTTCCTGCTCGGCGAGGACGATCCCCTGATTGCCGTCGCGGGCCACGAGGATCTCGTAGCCCTTCGATTCGAGCACCGTCTTCATCGACTCGACGATCTCGACGTCGTCATCGACGAGCAGGACGCGCTTTCCGCCCGCATTTTTCCCAGTCGAGGCCGGTCGCGGCTGGGCTCCGCCCGATGACTCGGCGGCATCGGCCGGAGCGTCGGCAGGCTTGGTGGCTTTTCGGGGGCGTTTCTGCGCGGGCATGCGGGGATCCGTGGGCGAGACTGGGTATGCGACGTCTGGGGCCTGTTTCATCCCGTCTGGAAGCCCCACAAGATTACCAAGAACGATCGTGTCGTGCCAAACCGCGGGGAAATGGCACGCTCACACTCCGCTCATGAAGCGGTGCGCGTGTCGGCCGTGGCTGCACGATCCGCGAGAAACAGGCCCCCCCCGACGAGCCCGAGCGCGGCGCCGAAGCAGATGTCGCTCGGATAGTGTGCGGAGGTGGCCACGCGTTGGAGGGCGGCGCCCGCGGCAAACACGAGAAACAGCCAGCGGCCGCGGGGATATCTCCAGGCGAGCGCGGCGTAGAGGCCGCAGGCCACCGCCGCGTGCCCCGACGGAAAACTGTGGGCGTCGGCATGCCGCCCGGTGCCGGGGATGAGCCCGAACGTCGTCACCGCGGAGGCATGCGACGCCAGATCGATGGCCCGCGGCCGGGCCCGGCTGACACAGAGCTTGATGAGATCGACGACGAGGCCTCCGCAGGCCGTGGCCCCGATCATGCGGGCCATCCGCTCCTGCGCCGCGGTGGGCTGGAACGTCGGCCAGCGGATGGCGGGCCAGCGGACCGCCGGAAAGGCGAGCCCCGGATCGAGCACGAGCGCCGTGACGAGCAGGGCGGCGGCACCCATCGTGTGGGCGAAGACCTCGCAGAAGTTGAGGAAGCGCAGCAGTTCCTTCGGCACGCCGCCCGACTTGCACCACGCCGCCACGGGCAGGTCGATCGCGAAGGCCGCGAGGCCGAGGAACGCGAGCACGACGGCCGCCGACACGAGCGCTCGCGGTGACCAGCGTGCCGCCGGCCGATCGCGGCCGGGGGCGGTGTCGGTGGAGGGGCGGAGCGGGGCCGTCATGCCCGGATGGTGGCATAGCCTTGCCGCGACGGTCGAGGGGAATTTTTCGCCTCAGGTCCACAGGCTCCGGTCGAGGAGCCGATAGTTGATCGCCTCGCTGACGTGGGCCGCGTTGATCCGCTCGGCGGCGTCGAGGTCGGCGATCGTGCGGGCCACGCGGAGCACCTTGTCGTGGGCCCGGGCCGAGAGGCCGAGATCGGCGACGGCGCCGCGGAGCAGGTCGACGGCGGCCGGCTCGAGCGGGCAGAACTCGCGGATCTGCCTGCTCGTCATCCGGGCGTTCGACCGCGTGGCGAGGTCGGCGAACCGGCTCGCCTGCCGCGCCCGCGCCGCGAGCACCGCCTCGCGCATCTGGCTGCTCGACGTGCCCGCCCGCGAGGCCGACAGTTCGCGAAACGGCACCGCCGGCACCTCGAGATGGATGTCGATCCGATCGAGCAGCGGCCCCGACACCTTGCCCATGTATTTTTCAACCTGGGGCGGCGTGCACTGGCACTGCCGCCGCGGGTCGCCCCGATAGCCGCAGGGGCAGGGGTTGAAGGCGGCCACGAGCATGAAGTCGGCGGGGAAGCGGGTCGTGGTGCGGGCCCGGCTGATCGTGACCGTGCCGTCTTCGAGTGGCTGGCGCAGCACTTCGAGCGTGCGCCGGTTGAACTCGGGCAGTTCGTCGAGAAACAAGACGCCGTTGTGCGCGAGGCTGATCTCGCCCGGCATCGGGATCGACCGCCCGCCCACGAGCCCCGCCTCGGAGATCGTGTGGTGCGGGGCGCGGAACGGCCGCGTGGCGAGGAGCGGTTGGCCGGCCGACACGAGGCCGAGCGCACTGTAGATGCGGGTCGTCTCGATCGATTCGGCGGTGGTGAGCGGCGGCAGGATCGTGGGGATGCGCTTGGCGAGCATTGTCTTCCCGCCGCCGGGAGGGCCGAGCATGGCCACGTTGTGGCCGCCCGCGGCCGCGACGCAGATCGCCCGCTTGGCCGCCTCCTGCCCGCGCACGTCGGCGTAGTCGATGTCGTAGTGGGCGTAGCGGTCGAACCACTCGGCCACGCGCGGCGGCGTCGGTGCGATCTGGAGGTCGCCGGAGAAAAACGCCACCGCCTCGCTCAGCGAGGTGACTGGGATGATCTCCACGTCCTCCACGACGGCGGCCTCGGTGGCGCTTGCTGCCGGCACCACCACGCCGCGCAGGTTTTTCTGCCGGGCGGCGGCGATCGCCATCGAGAGGGCGCCGCGGGCCGGCCGCGTGAAGCCCTCGAGGGAGAGCTCGCCGACCACGGCGTAGTCGCGAAACCGCTCCGAGGAAAACTGGCCGCTGCCGGCCAGGATCCCGAGCGTGATCGGGAGGTCGAACGTGGCCGCCTGCTTGGGCATCTCGGCCGGGGCGAGGTTGACCACGATCCGGTCGTTGGGCCGGCGAAAACCGGAGTTGACCATCGCGCGGGCCACGCGGTGCGTGCTCTCCTTGACGGCCGTGTCGGGCAGGCCGACGAGCACCGTGGAGGGGAGGGCACCGGCGGAGACGTCGACCTCCACGTCGACGGGCATGGCATCGATGCCGAACAGCGAAAACGTCTGCAGATGGGCGAGCATGGGGAATCCTTTCTCGAGCAGTCTGGCGGGCTTCTCGCGGCGAACGTCGCCTGAAAAGCCCGCGTGATCCCGGGAGTGTACAGATGAACACTCTTTTCTGCAAGCCCGCGTTTCGCCCTATCCTGAAAGCTCCATCCGACCCGAGTCGCTCCCGTGAGCGCGCCCTGCTGAGCCTTCCCGAGCCTATCTATGGAGGACCGTTCGCTGCCTCCGACGCCCGCCGACAGGAGCGTTTCCCCGCAGGCCGCCCAATCGGCTCTGGCTGACGCGGGGCTCGGGGCGGAGGAGTTTGCCCTCCTCTGGCGGCTGGCTCGGCGGCTGCAGGCGTGCGGAAGTGTGGCCGAGGCCGAATCGATCGCAGCCCGCGCCGCGGCCGAGTCCCATCACCGGTCGCCGGCGTGCGAGCTGGCCGTCGCCGAGACGGTGGCCGCAGCGCTCGATGGCCTGCACGAGCGGGAGCAGCTCCGCAGCCTCGCGATCCGCGACCCGCTCACCGGCCTCTACAACCGGCGGTTCATGGAGGAGGAACTCGCCCGGCACGTGATCCACGTGCAACGCGAGGGGCAGCCGCTCGCCGTGGCGCTGCTCGATCTCGATCACTTCCGCGACTACAACGAGCGGCACGGCCACCTCGCCGGGGATCTCGCGCTGCGGTCGCTCGCGGTGCTGCTCCAGGGATTCCGCCGGGGCAGCGACGTGGCCTGCCGCTACGGCGGCGAAGAGTTTGTGCTCATCATGCCGGGCGCCACGGCCGCCCAGGCGGCGGCGCGGCTCGAGCCCTTACGGTGCCGGCTGGCGGAGACGGGCATCCACCACGAAGCGCGGCTGCTCGAGCCGGTGACCGCGTCGATCGGGGTCGCGGCGCTTCCCCACGACGGCGCGCATGCGGCCGCACTGCTCGACGCCGCCGATCGGGCGATGTATCGGGCCAAGAGGAGCGGCCGCAACCGGATCTGCGTGGCGGTCGCGTCGGGGGAATGGTGACCGCGAGACCCGGAGCGGGCGCTGCCGCAGCGTGGCACTCGGCGGGATTCGCTGGTGCAGATTGAACAATCCGCACCTACGGGGCGAACTGGTCGCTCCGCGCGCCTCCGCAGTATGCTCGGGGGATGAGTCGTTTCCGGATCGCCTTCGTTCTGATCGTGGGCCTGTGCACGGCGGCTGCCTGCTCCCGCGGCGACGAGGGCATGTGGCTGTTCAGCCATCCGCCGCTCGACCGGATCGAGCGCGACCACGCCGCAGCCCTCGGGCAGGCGAAGATCACGCCGGAGTGGCTCACGCACCTCCAGCAGGCGTCGGTGCGGTTCAACTCGGGAGGCTCGGGCTCGTTTGTGTCGGCCGATGGCCTCGTGCTTACAAACCATCACGTCGGGGCCGACGCGCTCCAGAAGCTCGGCACGCCCGACCGCAATCTGTATCGCGACGGGTTCTCCGCGGCCACCCGCGAGGAGGAGCTCCGCTGCCTCGACCTCGAGCTCAACGTGCTCATGTCGATCGAAGACGTGACGGCCCGCGTGCAGGCGGCCGTGACGCCGGGGCTGGACTCGCAGGCAGCCTTCGCCGCCCGGCGCAAGGTGATGGCGGAGATCGAGCAGGAGTCGCTCGCGGCCACCGGGCTCCGCAGCGACGTGGTCACGCTCTACCAGGGTGGCCGCTACCATCTTTATAGAGCGAAGAAATACACCGACGTGCGGCTCGTGTTTGCCCCGGAGCAGCAGATCGCGTTCTTCGGCGGCGACGCCGACAACTTCGAGTTTCCGCGCTACAACCTCGACGTCTGCTTCTTCCGGGCCTACGAAAACGGGCAACCGGCCCGCGTGCCGCACCACCTCGCCTGGGCGCCG
>JBJSZP010000257.1:0-1945 GCA_046090365.1 Planctomycetia bacterium | reverse complement strand
TCGGCCGCCTTGCGCCGCGCGACGGCGAGCGGCTGCTCGAGGAAATCGACCCCCGTCACCGTGCAGCCACGCTCCGCGAGCCAGAGGGCGAGGTCGCCCGTGCCGCAGCCAGCGTCGAGCACGCGGCCGTGGATCGCGTCGCCCGCCTCCACGAACGCCCGCTGCGGCCGCCCGATGTCCCACGGGGCCCGCGGCGCGGCGTAGTAGCCCGCGAACCGGTCGCGGTCCGATCCTGAACTGGCGTTGCTCGTCGTCATCTTGTTTTCCGTGCTTTCCGGGGGAGGCCGGCCACCGGTAGGCTACCGCGCTCGGACGAAGGCCCCCAAACACGACCGCCATGGCGTCACCCCTCGAAACACTCCCCCAGCACTGGCAGGCGGTCCTCACCGCCGCCGTGGCCTTCCTCACGCTCGCCGCCCTCCTCTTCGGGCAGCGGGCGCCGGACATGGCCATGATCGCGGCCGTCGTGGTGCTCCTCGCGGCCGGCGTGCTCACGCCCGACGAGGCGTTCAAGGGGATGAGCAACGAAGGGATGCTCACGGTGGCGGCGCTGTTCGTCGTGGCGGCGGCCATCGAGCGGACCGGGGCGCTCGCGGCGCTCGTCGACCGGGCCCTGGGCCGGCCGCGGTCGCTCGCCTCGGCGCAGCTCCGCACGATGGCGGCGCCGGCGGCCCTCTCGGCCTTCATGAACAACACGCCGGTCGTGGCCCTGATGGTGCCGGCGATCCGCGACTGGGCGAAGAAGCACCGGCTGAGCGTCTCGAAGCTCCTGATGCCGATGAACGCCGCGGTGATCTTGGGCGGCCTGTGCACGCTCATCGGCACGAGCACGAACGTGGTCGTCAGCGGCCTCGTGGCGGCGAAGACGGGCCGGACGCTGGGGATGTTCGAGATCACCTGGCTCGGCGTGCCGCTCCTGGCCGCGGGCCTCGTCTACCTGCTCGTGGCCAGCAAGAGCAACTGGCTTCTCAAGGACCGCCGCCCCGCGATGAGTGCGACCGACGACCCGCGGCAGTATTCGCTCGAGATGCTGGTCGAGCCGGGCAGCCCGCTCGTGGGCCGTTCGATCGAGGAGGCGGGGCTGCGCGGCCTCGAGGGATTGTTTCTCATGGAGATCGACCGCGGCGGCCACGTGATGGCGGCGGTCGCGCCCACGGAGCGGCTCGAGGCGGGCGACCGGCTCGTGTTCGTGGGCGTGGTCGACTCGGTGGTGGAGCTGCAGAAGATCCGCGGCCTGCGTCCGGCGACCGACCAGGTGTTTCAGCTCGACGGCCCGAGGTCGGAGCGGGTGCTGCTCGAGGCCGTCGTCTCCAACTCCTGCCCGCTCGTGGGCGGCACGATCCGCGCCGGCCGCTTCCGCTCGACGTACGACGCCGTCGTGATCGCCGTGGCCCGCAACGGCGAGCGGCTGCAGATGAAGATCGGCGACATCGTGCTCGAGCCGGGCGACACGCTGCTCCTGGAGGCGAGCCCGAGCTTCCTCGAGCGGCAGCGGTCGAACCGCGACTTCTACCTCGTGAGCGAGGTGAGCGGCTCGACGCCTCCCCGCCACGATCAGGCCTGGATCGCCTGCACGGTACTCGCGGCGATGGTGCTCGCCGCCACGCTCGAACTCGTGCCGATGGCGGCCGCCGCGTTCTTCGCCGCGGCCGCCGTCGTGGCCACGGGCTGCATCTCCTCGAACGAGGCCCGCCGGAGCAT
The DNA here is from genome assembly GCA_046090365.1 of Planctomycetia bacterium. Classification (GTDB taxonomy): domain Bacteria; phylum Planctomycetota; class Planctomycetia; order Pirellulales; family UBA1268; genus RGVT01. The sequence continues at coordinate 244 of JBJSZP010000257.1, read as the reverse complement.
CGAGTGGGAATCGTTGCTCCTGATCGCGGCCAGCTTCGGCCTCTCGAAGGCGATCGAGAAGACCGGCCTCGACGAGTCGATCGCCAGCTCCACGATCGCCGCCGCCGGTGACAGCCCGCACGTCGTGCTGGCTGCGATCTACTTTGTGACGATGCTGTTCACGGAGCTGATGAGCAACAACGCGGCGGCGGTGCTCATGTTTCCGATCGCCTGGCAGACGGCGGCCGACATGGGGCTCAACCCG
>JBJSZP010000256.1:0-1937 GCA_046090365.1 Planctomycetia bacterium | reverse complement strand
CAGGCGAGCACACCGGTGCCGAAGAACACCCACACGTGCTCGCCGTCGGTGCAGGGGGAGGGGGAAGCCGAGTTGCCCTCGCCGGCCCGGGCGTCCTGATTGCCGCCGCCAACCTTTTGTTTCCAGAGGATGGACCCATCTTTCGCGCTCACGCAGAGCAGCACGAGGGCGTCGCCCTCGTTGCTCGTGAGAAAGATGCGGTCGCCCCACACCACGGGCGTCGCGCCGGCGCGGCCCGGCAGCGGCGTGCGCCACGCCACGTGCTTCGTCCGGGAAAAATCGGCGGGGATGCCCCGCTCGGCCGAGATGCCGTCGTGCCGCGGGCCGCGCCACTGCGGCCAGTGTTCGGCGTGGGCGACGGGCGACACCGCGAGCGCTATCAGGCCGACGATCAGCGAGAGCCACGACTTCATACCGCCAGTCCTCCGATGTTCACCACTCCGCAAAACTGCCGTCGGCGTGTCGCCAGACGGGAGACCGCCAGCGGTGGCCGACGGCGGCCCGCTCGCGGACATACTCCTCGTTCACCTCGATCCCCAGGCCGGGCCCGTCGGGAATCTTCACGTATCCGTCCGCATACGAAAATACGCCGGGGGCGGTCACGTAGTCGAGCAGGTCGTTGCCCTGGTTGTAGTGGATGCCGAGGCTCTGCTCCTGGATGAACGCGTTGTAACAGACCGCGTCGAGCTGGAGGTTTGCCGCGAGCGCGATCGGCCCCAGCGGGCAGTGGAACGCGACGGCCACGTCGTAGGCCTCGGCCATGGCGGCGATCTTCCGCGTCTCCGTGATGCCGCCGGCGTGTGACGGGTCGGGCTGGATGATGTCGACGTGGCCCGCCTCGAGGATCGGCTTGAAGTCCCAACGTGAGCAGAGCCGCTCGCCGAGGGCGATCGGGGCGCTCGTAAGCGGCGCGATCTCCGCCAGTGCCTCGGCATGCTCGCTGAGCACCGGCTCCTCGATGAACATCAGGCGATAGGGCTCGAGCTCCTTGACGAGCACCTTGGCCATCGGCCGGTGCACGCGGCCATGGAAGTCGACGCCGATCCCGAAGTGCGGCCCGAGCGCCTCGCGGATCGCCGCCACATTGGCGATCACACGGTCGACCTTGTCGGCCGTGTCGACGATCTGCAGTTCCTCGCAGGCGTTCATCTTGATGGCGGTGAAGCCGCGGGCCGCCCGCTCCTTCGCCTGGGCGGCCGTCTCGGAGGGCCGGTCGCCCCCGATCCAAGAGTAGACGCGGATCCGGTCGCGCTGCCTCCCGCCGAGCAACTGATAGACGGGCACGCCGAGGGCCTTGCCCTTGATGTCCCACAGGGCCTGATCGATGCCCGCGATGGCGCTCATGTGGATCGGGCCGCCGCGGTAGAACCCGCCGCGATACATGACCGTCCAGTGGTCCTCGATCCGGGCCGGATCCTGGCCCACGAGGTAGTCGGCCAGTTCCTCGACCGCAGCCGCCACCGTGTGGGCCCGTCCCTCGAGCACCGGCTCACCCCAGCCGCTGATGCCGGCGTCGGTCTCCACCTTGAGGAAACACCACCGCGGCGGCACGATAAACGTGGTGAGTTTCGTGATCTTCATGGACACTAGAGAGGCTGGAATCGTGGCGTCATGCAGACCCCGTCGCTTCCGCTCCGGGCTTCTTGGGTGTACCGCATTCCCTGGTTATTCAATCGCCAGTAGCAGACCGTAGGCAGGCAGGCCGGGCAAGGGGAGTGAGGATGACGACCGTGGTTGTCTTGATGGGCGTGTGCGGCTCCGGCAAGACGGAGATCGGCCGGCGGCTGGCTGCCCGGCTGGGCTGCGACTTCCTCGACGGCGATGATTTTCATCCCCTGGAAAACGTCGCGAAGATGCGGGCCGGCACGCCGCTTGTCGATACCGACCGCTGGCCGTGGCTCGACTCACTGGCCGCGGAGATCGGCGCCCGCCTTGCC
>JBJSZP010000255.1:0-2498 GCA_046090365.1 Planctomycetia bacterium | reverse complement strand
GCGCCATCCATGGCTCCGCTGGTGACTCACGCCGGCTCAATGGTAGGGGCAACCCCTCGCCTCCCCTTTCCAGTTGACGAGGCTTCGGGCTCCCCGTGTCCTGGAGCAGGCGTATGCAGGCAAGCGCAGCCATGGATGGCGAAGCGCAGCCGGAGTCGAGTGAGCCGGAGCCTGGAGGGCGAAGGCGAACGTCCGGCGACGGGATACGGGGAGCCCGAAGCCGGCGCGCATTGAGAGGAGACGAGCGGGACGCTTGCTCCACGGAGCAGAGACAGGCGGGACGCCTGTCCGACAGCGCGGTCATCGGGGGCGGATTTCGAGGAGGACGCTCTCGTTGTCGCTGCCCCGGATCGGCCAGGCGGCGATGCGACGGACAGTCACCTTCTTCGCGAAGCCCTTGTGACGGGCCTCGCCCTTCTCGTCCTCCCAACGCGGCCCCTTCACGACGAGCAGCCGCCCGAAGTCGCCGGCGATCGGTTCGAACCACGAGAGAAGCTTCACGAGCGGAGCCACCGCCCGCACGACGAGCGTGTCGAACCGCTCGCCGCGGGCCACTGCCGCCTTCACGACCGCCTGGCCGGCCGCCTCGTGCACCGGCAGGGAAAGGCCCGCCTCCTGCAGGATCGCCCCGACCGCCCGGGCCTTTTTCGCGACGCTGTCGCAGAGCTCCACGCGCAGGTCTGGCCGGAGGATCGCGAGCAGGGCGCCCGGCACGCCGCCGCCGGTGCCCACGTCGAGCACGTGCTCGCCGCGGGCCAGGTGCGGGGCGATGGCGGCCGCGTCGGCCACGTCGCGCGACACGAACTTCTCCACGTCGGTGTGCCGCGTGAGGTTCAGCCTCTCGTTCCAAAGCCAGAGGCTCGCCGCGTACGCGGCGAGCCTCTGGATGGAATCGGGAGGGATGTCGAGCCCGAGGCGGTCACTCTCGGCGGCGATCGCCCGGGCCAGGTCCGACATCACTTGATGAACAGCATCTCGCGGTACGTCGGCAGCGGCCAGAGATCGTCCGGGAGGATCGTCTCGATCTGGTCGGCCACCTCACGCAGGCCCAGCATCGCCGGGATCACGTCGCCATGGAAGTGCTTCACCTCGGCCCGCAGGTCGGCGGCGCCGTGGTGGGCCAGGGTCTTCTCGAGCGCCTCGATCTTGCCCTCGAATTCGCCCACGAGCTTGGTGAGCTTGTCGAGCGTGCCCATGTGCACCGGCTGGCCGAGGCTCTTGAGCTTCGTGGCCGTGTCGACGAGCTCGCCCTGGTAGCGGTAGCCCGCCGGGAGGATCATCGTCTTGGCGATCTGCAGGGCGGCCTGGGCCTCGGTGTTGATGTCCTTGCAGTACCGCTCCATGTAGATGTCATAGCGGCTCTTCACCTCCCGCTCCGAGAGCACGCCGTACTTCTCGAACAGGGCGATGTTCTTCGGCGCAACGAGCACGTCGAGCGCTTCGGGCGTGGCCTTGAGATTGGGCAGACCCCGCTTCCTGGCCTCCTCATGCCACTCCTGCGAGTAGCCGTTGCCATTGAAGATCACCGCCTTGTGCTCCGAGATGATCTTCTGGAGCAGCTTCTCCACGGCGCTTGCGAGCTTCGCCTGGTCGCCGCCGGTCGCCTTCTCGAGCTCCGTGGCGATGTAGTCGAGGCTCTCGGCCATGATCGTGTTCAGGGCCACGAGCGGCCCGGCGATCGACTGGCTCGCGCCTACCGCCCGGAACTCGAACTTGTTGCCCGTGAACGCGAACGGGCTCGTGCGATTGCGGTCGCCGGCATGCTTCGGCAGCGGCGGCAGCGTGTCGACGCCCACGGTCAGCGTGCCCGACGACTTCGAGCTCGTGGCCTTGCCCTTCTCGATCTGCTCGAACACGTCGGCGAGCTGCTCGCCGAGGAAGATCGAGATGATCGCCGGCGGGGCCTCGTTGGCGCCGAGGCGGTGGTCGTTGCCGCTGGCCGCCACGACCGCCCGGAGCAGGTCGGAGTGGAGGTGCACGGCGCGGATCACGGCCGCACAGAACACGAGGAACTGCATGTTGGCATGCGGCGTCTCGCCCGGCTCGAGCAGGTTGCCGAGCTTGCAGCCGAGCGACCAGTTGACGTGCTTGCCCGAGCCGTTGATGCCGGCGAACGGCTTCTCGTGGAGCAGGCACGACATCCCATACTTTTGCGCCACGCGGGTCAGCATTTGCATGATCGACTGCTGGTGGTCCGTGGCGATGTTCGCGTTTTCGTAGATCGGCGCGATCTCATACTGGCTGGGGGCCACCTCGTTGTGCCGCGTCTTCACCGGCACGCCGAGCTTGAACAGCTCCCGCTCTGCCTCGAGCATGAAGGCCAGGACGCGCTCGGGAATCGCCCCGAAATACTGGTCTTCAAACTCCTGGCCCTTGGGCGGCTTGGCCCCGAAGAGCGTGCGGCCGGCCATCACCAGGTCGGGCCGGGCGAAGTAGAAGTTGCGGTCGATGAGGAAGTATTCCTGCTCGGGCCCGGCCGAGGCGCTCACCTGGCCCAC
>JBJSZP010000254.1:0-2958 GCA_046090365.1 Planctomycetia bacterium | reverse complement strand
GCTGCCCATGCCCTCGAGCGGGCTATGGGAGCGAGCGAAGCCATGGATGGCGAAAGCGAAGCGGACATGCAGAGAGCCGAAGCCTGGAGGGCTGAGGCGAACGTCCGGCGAGAGGGTCTGGGCAGTCACGAGCCGGCGCGCTCACAACAAGGCAGAGAGAGGCTCAAGCCTGTCCTACAGCCACTTGGCGACGTCGGTGCGGTAGGCGGCGATGGCGGGGAGGAGACCCGCGATGATTGCGAGCACGACGAGGAACGGCACGAGCAGGGCTTCGGCGAGCGGCGCGGCGGAGAAGATGCTCGCCGTGACGCCGGCGTTGGTCGTGATCCACGGGCCGATCGCGCCCACGAGCGCGTGGCCGAGGAGCCAGCCGGCGAGGCCGCCGCCCACCGCGAGGAGCACGGCCTCGATGAGCACCGTCGCGAGGACGTGGGCGCGGCGGGCGCCGAGGGCCCGCATGATGGCGACGTCGCGGCTGCGCTCGAGCGATGACCCCACCATGCTCACGAGGATCCCGATCGCCGACACGACCACGACGAGCGCCGTGACGAGCAGGAGCAACAGTTCGAGCGGCTTCACGAACAGGTCGAGGAGCTGGCGGATCTCGGCCACGGGGAGCGCGGCCTGGCCGTCGCGGCCCTCGTTGATCGCGGTGCGGAGGCCCATGGCGGTGAGCTCGGGGGGCAGGCCCGGCAGGGAGGCCGTTTCGAGGAGGATCGCGGTCACCTCGCGCTGGCTCGCGGGGAGCGGCGTGTGGCCCGAGGGATGCGGGGCTGCGGCCACCGGCTCGGGCGTGGCTCCCTCGGGCAGCGGCTTGGCGTGCCCGTCCTGGAGATAAAAACCCTCCATGTTCACGAACACGCCGCGGTCGATGGGCGTGTCGGTGCGGGCGAGGATGCCCACGACGGTGAAGGGATCGTGGACGGCGCCGTCGTCGGCGCCGTGGGTCGGGGCGAACGTGTCGCCCACGCGGAGGCCGAGGTTCGCCGCCACCGCGGCCCCGAGCACGCCGGCGAAGAAATCGTCGTCGCGGAAGTTGCTGCCGGCGGAAAACTCGAAGCGGCGGCCGTCGCCGCGGGTGAGGCGGTCGAAGAAGGCGGCGTTGGTGCCGACCACGCGGTGGCTGCGGAAGTAGTCGCCCATGCAGATCGGTACTGCCGTCTGCGTGCTCGCGGCGTAGGTGCCGTCGATGCCGTCGGGCCGCTGGGCCGCCGGGAGGAACTCCTGGTAGAAGGCCCAGGGAACGTTCTCGATCGGCTTGCTGATGAAGTACACGCTGTTGAGCACGAGCTGCAGCGGGCTCCCCTTCGCCCCCACGATCATGTTGTAGCCGAGGCCCGAGCCCGACTCGAAGGCGCGGTTCACGATCCGCCCCGTGACGAGCGTGGCCACGACGAGCGCCACGCCGAGCGCGAGCGAGAGCGCCGTGAGCCCGCTCGTGAGGAGCCGCTGCCGGATGTTGCGCCAGGCGATACCGAGGAGCGTCATGCAGGCCTCGGCGCGCCGCGGATGGCGCGGTTGAAGTCTTCGAGCCGCTGGCGGCGTGGGAACCGGCCGGCCACCTCGGGCGCGTGGGTCACCACGAGGAGCGCCGCCCCCTGCTCGCGGCAGGTGGCGCGGAGCAGGTCGATCACCTGCTCTTGGTGGGCCGTGTCGATGCTCGCGGTGGGCTCGTCGGCCAGGACCGCGCGGGGATGGTTCGCAAGCGCGCGGGCCACGGCCACGCGCTGCTGCTGGCCGACGGAGAGTTCGGCAGGCTTGTGGTCGAGCCGGTGGGCGAGGCCGACGGCGCCGAGCAGGTCGGCCGCCCGCCGCCGGTCGGGCCGATGCGACCCGAACGACATCGCCACGAGCACGTTTTCGAGCGCTGTGAACCCCGGCAGGAGGTTGAACTGCTGGAACACGAGGCCGAGCGTGTCGGCCCGCACGCGGTCGCGCCTGGCCTCGTCGAACCGGGCGATGTCGTGGCCGCCCACGAACACGCTCCCCGCGTCGGGCCGCATGATTCCCGAGATCACGTTCAGGAGCGTCGACTTGCCCGACCCGCTCTGCCCCTCGAGGGCGCATTCCTCGCCGGCGTCGAGGGCGAAGGATTCGATGTCGAGCACGGGCACGATCTCGCCGCCGGGGGCGACGAAGGCCTTGCGCACGTTTCGCAGTTCGATCACGGGGGACGGCATCCGGCCAATGGTACGCGACGGAAGGCGTGCGCTGTCAAAAATGGCCGTGAATCAGCGATCGATTGAGGCCGCGGCGCGGCGCGGTGTATATTCCTCGGCCCGCCAAGTTTCGCCCACCCCGCAGGAGCACATCACGTGTCCATTCGTGTCGGCATCAACGGATTCGGCCGCATCGGCCGCCTCACCTTCCGCGCCATCTACGAGAAGTACGGCCTCAAGGGAGACGTGCAGGTGGTGGCCTTGAACGACCTCACCGACGCCAAGACCAACGCCCATCTCCTCGAGTTCGACTCCAACTACGGCCCGTTCAAGGGCACGGTGGGTTACGAGGGCAACGACCTCATCGTCGACGGCCAGAAGATCAAGGTGTTCGCCGAGAAGGACCCGGGCTCGATCCCGTGGGGCTCGCAGGACGTGCAGATCGTCGTGGAGAGCACCGGCTTCTTCACCGACGCCACGAAGGCCGTGGCCCACAAGCGCGACAGCGTGAAGAAGGTGGTGATCTCGGCCCCGGCCAAGAACGAGGATCTCACGATCGTCCTCGGCGTGAACGACCGGGTCTACGATCCCAAGAAGCACCACGTGATTTCCAACGCTTCGTGCACCACCAACGGCCTGGCGCCGGTGGCCAAGGTGCTGCACGAGACGTGCGGCATCGACCGGGGCCTCTTGACCACGGTGCACGCCTACACGAATGCCCATAAGACGGTCGACACGGCCGCCAAGGACCTCCGCGACGCCCGCGCGGCCGCCCTCAACATCGTGCCGTCGAGCACCG
>JBJSZP010000253.1:0-2257 GCA_046090365.1 Planctomycetia bacterium | reverse complement strand
GGGCATGGGCAGCCCCGAGCCTCCTCAACTGGCTTGACTGAAAAGGGGGGAGGCGAGGGGTTGCCCCTACCATTGAGCCGGCGTATGTAGGCAAGCGCAGCCATGGATGGCGCAGCGCAGCCGGAGTCGAGCGAGCGGAGGGCTGGAGGCCCGCAGCGAGCGTCCGGCGAGGTGGTACGGGGTAACCCCGAGCCGGTGCGCATGAGTTGAGTCGGAAGTAGACAGGCTGAAGCCTGTCCTAAGCGCGGGCGTGGCGGCAAGTGGCGCCGGGTGCGTACGATGGTGGGCGTGACGAATGCCGACATCGCCGCCGTCTTCGAGCACGTGGCCGACCTGCTCGAGTTCCAGGGTGAAAACGTGTTTCGTGTGCGGGCCTACCGGGCCGCTGCGCGCACGATCGGCAGTCTCGTGGAGTCGGTCGCGAGCGTGAGGGCCGATCCTGCCCGATCGCTTACTGACCTCGAGGGTATCGGGACCGACCTGGCCGGGAAGATCGGCGAGTTGCTCGATCACGGCCGGCTCGCCCTGCTCGACGAACTCCGCACGCAGGTTCCGGCGGTGGCCTTCGAGCTGATGCGGGTGCCCGGGCTGGGGCAGAAGAAGGCGAAGGCGCTCCTGAACGAACTGAAGCTCGCGTCGCTCGATGACCTGGAGCAGGCCTGCCGCGACGGCCGCGTGGCGGGGCTCAAGGGGTTCGGCGATAAGACGCAGGCCGCGATCCTGGAGAACATCGCGTTTGCGAAGAATCCGGAGCACAAGCGGCTGCTCTGGAACGAAGCCGACGCGATCATGCACGGCCTGCTCGCCTGGATGGGCGGCTGTCCGGCGGTGCGGCAGATCGCGGGCGCGGGCAGCTGGCGGCGTGGCCGGGAGACGATCGGCGACCTCGATCTCGTCGTCGACGCCGACGATCCGGCGGCCGTGATGGATCATCTGGCGGCCTGGCCGGAGACGGCAGCCGTGCTCCTGCGGGGCGACACGAAGACGAGCGTGCGCGGACCGCGCGACGTGCAGATCGACCTGCGCGTCGTCGACCAGGATTCGTTCGGGGCGGCGCTGCAGTATTTCACCGGATCGAAGGAACACAACGTGAAACTCCGCTCGCGGGCCCGCGAGCAGGGGCTGTCGATCAACGAATACGGCGTGTTTCCCCTCGCGGCGACCGGCGCCGAGCCGGCTCGGGCCAGGGGCAAAAGCCGCGGCGGCGCCACCGAGGAGGAGGTCTATCGGGCCGTCGGTCTGCCGTGGATCCCCCCGGAATTGCGCGAGGGGGGCGACGAGATCGACCTCGCGGAGCGCGACGCGCTTCCCGCGCTCGTGGAGCTCGGCGACATGCGGGGCGACCTGCACATGCACACGACGGCCACCGACGGCGAAGACACGCTCGCCGAAATGGTGAGGGCCGCGATCGCCCGTGGGCTCGCCTACATCGCGATCACCGACCACGGCCAGCGCGTGTCGATGGCCCGGGGGCTCGACCGCCGGCGGCTCCTCAAGCAGTGGGCGGAGATCGACCGGCTCAACGAATCGCTCGCGGCCGACGGCCCGCCGCCGATCGTGGTGCTCAAGGGGATCGAGGTCGACATGCTCGAGAAGGGCGGGCTCGACCTGCCCGACGACGTGCTCGAGCAGGCCGACTGGGTGGTGGCGAGCCTGCACTACGGGCAGAACCAGCCGCGCGAGCGGATCACGGCCCGGATCCTCGAGGCGATCCGCAACCCGCACGTGGCGGTGATCGGCCACCCGACCGGCCGGCTCATCAACCGCCGACCTGCCTACGACGTCGACATCGAGGCGGTGATCGAGGCCGCCGCCGAAACCGGCACGTTTCTCGAGATCAACGCGAACCCTTGGCGGCTCGACCTCGACGACCGTCACGCCGCGGCCGCCAAGCGGGCGGGCGTGAAGCTCGTGATCTCGACCGACGCCCATTCGACCCGCGGCCTCGACGTGATGCGCTGCGGTGTGCTCCAAGCCCGCCGCGCCGGCCTCGAGGCCAAGGACATCGCGAACACCCGCACGCTCGCGCAACTGAAGAAGCTGCGCAAGAGGTAGGACAGGCTTCAGCCTGTCACGCTGGAGGACGGGCGTCCCGCCTGTCACTGCTCAACTCAGCCGCACCGGCTCGGGGTTGCCCCGTACCACCTCGCCGGACGCTCACTGCGGGCCTCCAGCCCTCCGTTCGCTCGACTCCGGCTGCGCTGCGCCATCCATGGCTGCGCTTGCCTGCATACGCCGGCTCAATGGTAGGGGCAAC
>JBJSZP010000252.1:0-4926 GCA_046090365.1 Planctomycetia bacterium | reverse complement strand
GCCGACGGCGAGATCGTCGACGTCGTCGACATGAACCTCAACGAGGTCGTGAAGCTGATCCGCGGCAAGCGCGGCACGATCGTGCGGCTGAAGGTGATCCCCGTGGGGCAGACCGCGCCCAAGATCTACGACATCACGCGGGCCAAGATCGAACTCAAGGACAGCGAGGCCCGCGGCGAGGTGATCGAGGAGGGCCGCAAGCCCGACGGCTCGCCCTTCCGGATCGGCGTGATCAACCTCCCGAGCTTCTACATGGACATGGCCGGCGCCCGGCAGGGGCAGGCCGAATACAAGAGCAGCACCCGCGACTGCAAGCGGCTGCTCGAGGAGTTCAAGCAGAAGGGGGTCGACTGCGTGGTGCTCGACCTCAGAAACAACGGCGGCGGCTCGCTGCCCGAGTCGATCTCGCTCACCGGCCTGTTCATCGACACCGGCCCGGTCGTGCAGATCAAGGACGCCGACAAGCGGGTGCAGCAGTACGACGACGTCGACCAGGGCGTGTCGTGGGACGGCCCCCTCGTGGTGCTGATCAACAAGTTCAGCGCGAGCGCCAGCGAGATCGTGGCCGGCGCGATCCAGGACTACCGGCGCGGCCTCGTCATCGGCGACAAGGCCACTCACGGCAAGGGCACGGTCCAGAGCCTGCTCGATCTCGGCCGGCAGCTCTTCCAGCGGCTGCCCAACGCCCCGTCGCTGGGGGCGATCAAGATCACGATGCAGCAGTTCTACCGCCCGGGCGGCCTGAGCACGCAGCTCGAGGGCGTGAAGAGCGACGTGGAGCTGCCGAGCCTCACCACGCACCTGCCGGTGGGCGAGGGGGATCTCGACCACGCGATCGCGTTCGACAAGGTGCCGGCGGCGACGTTTCAGCCGAGCAGCCGCGTGAGCGACGACATGCTCAAGACGCTCCGCGAACGGTCCGCCGGCCGCGTGCAGGCCGACCCGGAGTTCGCCAAGGTGGCGAAGGACATCGCCCAGTACGAGAAGCGCAAGAACGAGAAGACGATCTCGCTCGTGGAGTCGGAGTTCGCGAAGCAGTGGAACGAAGGCAAGGCGGCCGAGGACGAGGAGAAGAAACTCGCCGAGGTCGAGGATCCGAAGCGGCCGATCGTGAAGCGCGACTTCTACTTCAACGAGGCGATGCGGGTGACCGTCGACTACCTCAATATGCTCGCCGGCGGCGCCGCAGGTCTGGCCCGCTCGACCCCCGCCACCGAAACGCAACGCCTCCAGCCCGTCGCCCAGTAGGCGCGTTGAACGCGCGCCGGCTCGTGACTGCCCAGACCCCCTCGCCGGACGTTCGCCTCAGCCCTCCAGGCTTCGGCTCTCTGCATGTCCGCTTCGCTTCGCAGACCAATCCGCCTGCGGCGGATCGGTGCCCTTGGCTTCGCTCGCTCCCATAGCCCGCTCGAGGGCATGGGCAGCCCCGAGCCTCCTCAACTGGAAAGGGGAGGCGAGGGGTTGCCCCTCTTCTCCCTCTCCCTCTGGGAGAGGGCGGGGGTGAGGGTGCTTTCGTTGCGCCGCGAAAGGCACCCTCACCCGGCCTGCGGCCGGCCTCTCCCAGAGGGAGAGGCGAGACGGAGGCCCGCAGTGAGCGTCCGGCGAGGTGGTACGGGGCAACCCTGAGCCGGCGCAGCTGAGTTGATTTCAGACAGGCGGGACGCCTGTCCTACACGGTTGCGTCAATGCCGCGGAAGGCGTCGGGGTAGGCGAGCGCGAGCGGGAAGTCGTGGAACAGGAGCGAGGGGTTCACGCGCTTATCGGCGCCGCGGGTGCGCTCGGCCGTGATGTCGAATGTCGGGGGCGGGCTGCCGCTCCGTTTCGCCAGGTGCTCGTACCAATCGCGGCGCTTCACCGGCACGCCGTCGGAGACGACGTACAGCGGCCGCGCCTGCTTCGCCGCCGCGACGGCCACCACGATTCGGGCCGCGTCGTCGGCGTGGATGAGGTTGAGCCAGCTGTCGGGATCGGCGGCGATCGGCCGGCCGGCCTTCAGGTCGTCGAGCCGTGGCAGGCGGCCGGGGCCGTAGAGGCCGGCGAATCGCAGGACGGTGCCGCGGTCGCCCGTGCGGGCGTGGAGCAGGGCTTCGGCCTCGAGGAGCACGCGGCCGGCCTCGCGCACGGGATGGGCGGGCGTCTTCTCGTCGACGACGGCGCCGTCGTCGGTGCCCCACACGCCGGTGGAACTCGAGAACACGACCCGCGGTGCGGCCGGCACGGCGTCGAGCACGCGGCCGAGGCCCGCCACGTGCACGTCGCGATAGGTCGCGCCGGCCGTGCGGTCGAAGCCCACGCCCCAGAAGATCGCGTCGACGGCGGGCAGCGCGGGAATACCGCTCGGCGTGGTGACGTCGCCGAGCACGGGCTCGAGCCCTTCGGCGGCGAGGGCGTCTGCGCGATCAGGTGAGCGGGTAAGAGCGAGCACGTGGGCGCCCGCGTCGCGCCACAGCCGGGCCACCCGCAGGCCCAGGTAGCCGCAGCCCACGACGAGGTTCACAGGCGCGGTCATCCGTCGAGCGCTCCGGGACGCGCGGGGGCCGTGCCAGCGGCCCGGGCCTCGAGCCAGGCGGTGAGCAGGATCTGGGCGGCGATCGAGTCGGTCCGCGACTTCTTCTTGCCCCGCGAGAGCCCGAGGCCGGCGAGCTTTCCGGCCGCTTCGACCGACGTGTAGCGCTCGTCGTGAAACGCCACCGGCAGGCCGGTGGCGTCGGCGAGCCACCGGCCGAATCGCTCCACCTCGACCGACATCCGGCTGTCGCTGCCATCGGCGTGCACCGGCAGCCCGACCACGAAGCCGGCGATTTCCTCCTGGGCGGCGAGCCGGCGGAAGAACGCCGCCTCGGCCGCCTCGTCGGGAACGGGTGCGTGAAACGGCAGGGGGCTGGCGATGATCCGGGCGGCGTCGCAGATCGCGATCCCGATCCGCTTGCGGCCGTAGTCGATCGCGGCGATCCGGCCCGTGGCCGGCAGGGAGGTGGGCTCATTCATCGGACGGCGCGTCCGGCACGGGTGCGGCGGGTCCGCCGAACCGCCCGGTCTTGAGGAACGACACCGTGGCCTCCTGCACGCTCGCATTCTTCATCATCGCCGCGTGGCTCACCGGCACGAGGAGGAAGTCGCGGGCCCCGTCGAGCTTCGTCTCCGCCACGCGCACGACCGCGTCGTCGTCGCCCTCGAGGAGCGTGCTGTAGCCCTGGCCGTCTCCCTTACCGCCGGCCACGATCCCGAACTCGCAGGCCGGCACGGCGAGCGAACGCGAGATCTCGGGCCAATTGAGCACGAGATCCTTGGCCGCACCGTGGGAGAGCGCCGCGAGCACCCACACCCGTGCCGCCATCCGGGCGAGGTCGGAGCCCTGGTTCGGGGCACCGAGCATCACCATCCGGTGGACGCGGGCGAGGTCGGGCGCCGGAGCCAGATGCATCCATCGCCGCACGACGAGATTGCCGAGGCTGTGCCCCACGAAGCTGATCCGCGCGGCCTGCGGCAGGCCGGCCACGACGCGGCCGAGCGCCGCGCCGTGGTCGTCGATGGGCGCCCGGGGGCTCGCGTAGCCGAACGTGAGGACGGTGGCGTCGAGCCGCGACCGCAGGTGCCTCACGAGCGGCTGCATCGAGGCCCGGTTTTCGCCGAGGCCGTGGAGCACGATCACGGCATCACCGGTGACCGGCGGAATCCGCCCCGTCGCCTCGAGCCGGGCGAACTCGGCCCGGCAGGCTGCTTCGTCGCCCGTGGTCACGCAGGCATCGGCAGGGTCGAGGATCCGCCAGGCGTTGCTGCCGGGCCGTCGCTGCAGCCGCCACTCGTGCCTGACGACCTCGTCGGACCATTCGAGGCCCTCTGCCGCGAGGCGAAACTTCTCGAGCCACGTGGCGTCGGCGGAACCGGGCGCTGTGGGCTCGGCCCCGCGGGCCTGAGCCACGACCGCCGCCGCCAGCAGGCACGCCGCTACAAGTATTCGCTCCACCCGCGCTTCTCCAGTTCGGCCACCACCTTCCGCACCGCCTCCTCGTGGGCCCGGTCGGCCACGAGCGTGGCATCGGGGGTGTGTACCACCAGCATATCCTCCAGGCCCATCGTGACGACCAGGTGATCGGGGCCCGTATGCACGATCGTGCGGACAGAGTCGATGCCCAGGTGCCGCCCGACGACGGTGTTGCCCTCGGCGTCGGCACCCCGCTGGCGTGCCACGGCCGACCAGCCGCCCAGATCGTCCCACTGGAACGGCGCCTCGATCACCACCACGTCGGTGGCGTGCTCGAGCACCGCGTAGTCGATCGAGATCCCCTTGATGGCCGCGAACTCGCGGTCGAACACCGCCTCGCGGTCGGGCGTGTCCCAGGCGGCGACGATCCGTTCGAGGTGCGCCAGGCACTCCGGCTGCCGGGCGGCGAGCGCCTCGAGGATCGTGGCCGCCTTCCACACGAAGATGCCGGCGTTCCACAAAAAGTTGCCCGCCGCGAGATACTCCCGGGCCACGCTCGCGGGCGGCTTCTCCTTGAACTTCGCCACGGCATGGGCCCGCGCGGCCCCGAGCGGCTTCGCGAGCGCCGCCCCCTGCTGGATGTAGCCGAAGCTCTCGGCGGGATAGGTCGGCTTGATGCCGAACGTGACGAGCCTGCCGGGCTTCTCCTCCACGAGCGCCGCCGCCTGCTCGATCGCCGCGCAGAACGTGGCGGCCGGACTGATCACGTGGTCGGAGGGCATCACGGCCATCGTGGCCTCAGGATCGTGCCGCGCCACGAGCAGCGCCGCCAGGCCCACGCACGGCGCCGTGTCGCGCTTGCACGGCTCACCCACGATGCTCCCTGCGGGCACCTGCGGCAATTGTCCGCGCACGGCCGGCAGGAGCCTCCGCGACGTGACGACGAGCACCCGCTCCGGCGGCACGAGCCCGGCGATCCGGGCGACGGTGTCTTCGAGCAG
>JBJSZP010000251.1:0-16482 GCA_046090365.1 Planctomycetia bacterium | reverse complement strand
GGGAGTGCATTCCCGCCCGCGAGCCGCTCACCTCGATCGCCCCGAATACCTTGCCACGATGGCGCTGCGATGGCGCGGTGCCGGGCAGCGACGACAGCGAGTCGGCGGCCAGCCGTTCGAGTTCGGCGTCGCCGAGCGAGGCGGCCACGGAAAACGTGCCCGACTCACCGGCGGCGACACTGCCATCGACGAACACGGTGCCGCCGGCGACGCGGGCCGCCAGCCGGCGCGGCTGGCCGTCCTTGGCGCCGGCCGGCAACCCGAACCGCACGCCTGCTTCATCCATGGCGAGCGGTCCCTCCACGCCCGTCAACTGCACGCCCCGCCAGATCGCGCTATCGAGCGCGATCTGGCCGTCGGTCTGCCAGGTGCGCCCATCGGTCTTTCCGACCAGGTGCACGCCGCCATGCACGTGCTCGAGCGCCACGCCAACGTCGAGCGAGCCCTGTTCCATGTCGAGGTGCAGATCCCAGGCTGCGGCCGGCGACGGAGCGTCGGCCGGGCGGGGCTGGGTGGGATCGGCCGGTGGCTGCACCGTATAGATGTCGAGGCTTCCGGCGAGCGACAGGAGGCCACGCGGGCGGACCGAAGCAAGCGCCCGCTGCAGGCCGGAGGGGAGCGCCTGAAGCACCTCGTGATCGGCGCGAAACCGGTCGGCCGTCAACCGCTCGAACGACACGTGCCAGCCGCCGTCGGCCCCGAACCGGCACACGCCGTCGGTGGCGACGGTGGTGCGATTGTGGATGCCTCGGACACCGTCGAACCTCAGCAGGCCGTCGCGCCACGTGAGCCGTCCGCGCAGCTGCTCGAGCCGATAGGGAAACCAGGCGGGCTCGATCGAGACGGTGTCGCCCTGGGGCGTCGCCTCGAGCGCCACGTCGGTCTTGCGGGCCTTCACCTGGTGGTGAACCGTGGCGGTGAACTCGGCGCTGCCGCGCGGGTCGATGTCGTCCCAGATGCGCACCATCGTGCGCGGCAGCGCGTCGCGCAATTCCCGGTCGAGCACGACGCCGCTTCCGGTGAGGTGGAGCGTCAGGTCACCGTCGTCCTCCGCCTTGGGGACGAGTGAGCCGTTGCAGCGAACGATGCCCGTGTCGTTCGAGCCGACGACGTCCTTGATCGTCCAGTGGCCGCGATCCATGCGGACGGTGCCGGAGACGTTGGAAAGCGGGTAAGGAAATCCGGCGTACGACATGCTGCACTGCACCAGGCGGATGCCGAGCGTGTTGCCGTGGCCGCCAGGAAGCTGCGGGCCGCGGTCGTGCCGGAATGCGAAGTCGAACGTGCCCTGCGCGTGGAGTGATTTTACGATCGCGGCACTCCGCGCCGGGAGCGCCGCCAACAGCCCGTCGTCGATCCGCATGCCGTCGCCGCGCACCTCGAGGAAGCCGGGCATGCCGTCTGCTCCCGTGCGGAACGCACCCTGCACCTGCACGGGATGCCCGCCGGCCTGGCCCGTGAGATGGATCGAGAGTTGTTCCCCCTGAAGCACGACGGTGCCCACGGTCCGGTCGAGGCGGTAGGGGAATCGGTAGTAGGTGAGCGAGGCGTTGCGGCAGCGCACCGAGAAGGTGGGGTCGAGGCGGCCGGCGCGGCGGCGGACCGTCGCGACCACGTCGACCTCGCCCGCCGGCAACACCTTGCGCCAATGTGCCGCGAATCGCTCGGGCAGGTGGGCCTCCCACTGCCGGCCGACCGTGAGCCGCTCGGCTTCGACCGTGACGTCGAAGTCGGCGTCACCCTGCCAGCCGGCCAGCCGCCCGCCGCCGCGGACGAGCGTCGAGCCGGAATGGGCCTCGAATCGCTCGACTTCGATGCCACTGCGATCCGCCCGGAACGTCGCCGCAAGGTCACTGAGTGCGAATGGCAGCGAGCGGTGCTCGAATCGTCCCGACTCGAGCGACCCTGCCGCCGTGAACGCGATCTCCGCTGGAGTGCGGACTGAGCCGCTGGCCTGCCACTGCACGTGGCCTCGGCCCCGCAGGCCGGCAAGCCAGTCCTGCACGCTGCCCGATGCGAGCCGATCGTCGGCGACGGCGAGAAACGCGAACAACCGATTCGAGACGTCGAGCGCCTCGACATGCCCCTGCACGTCGAACTGCCCGCTGTGCGGGGTCACCCGTCCCTGGAACGACAGGCGTTCGAAGCGGTCGCCCGAGGCGCTGCCGCGCACGACCGCACTGCCGGTTGCCTGGCCGTCGGGTTGCACGTCGACGCTCACCTGCCGCAGCGTCGAGCGCAGCTGACGGCCCGGATCGTCCATGAGCAGCGTGGCGTCCTCGACTGAGACCGGCACGATCGCGCCGCCGGCCTCCTGGCCGAAGAGTTTCCGGAGGTTCCACACGCCATCCGTCTGCCGCACCGCATGCACGACGGGGCGGCGCAGCCGCACGGCGGTGATCCGCGGCGGTCCGGTCGCAAGCTCCGTCAGGCTCGTGGTGCAGGCCAGGCGAATCTCGTCGATCCACACGACCTGCCGCCACTGCTGCGGCATCTTCGGATCACTGAGCGACACGCCGCGCACGACGATTCCTTCGCCCTCCACGAGGCTCGCGCCCTGCACCTGCACGGTGAGCGTGGGAAACTGCGCGGCGAGCCGGGCCTCCACCCGCCCGCGCACCTCCTCGCCGATGCGGCTCGAGCCGATGGCGCCGGCCGCAACGACGCCGGCGACCGTCACGGGCACGGCCCAGCGCACGAGGGTCCAGAGCGTGTCGGTGAGCGAGTTCACAGGCGGTGCCGGGAGAGGGCGGGCGCAGGGGGCGGGACAATAGGATTCCCCCGGGGAGCCAGTCAATCGGCGCAGCCACCCTCCTCACCTGCCGAATTCCCGCCCCTCTCGCCGTTCCCGCTGTCCGCGCCCCTTGCTATAGTTCGCACTTTGCAATTTCTCCCCGGGGACAGACGCATGCATGCGACCAAACGCGATACCGGCACGAACGGCACGGCCCCCAATGCCCAGCGGCTCCTGTGGGCGGGATTCATGGCGATTCTCGCCGCGGGCGTCGGGTTCTCGATCCGTGCGGGCATCCTCGGGCAGTGGGCGGAGCAGTATGGCTTCACGCAGACCGAACTCGGCGCCATCACCGGCGGTGGCCTCACCGGCTTCGGAATCATCATCCTGCTTTCCAGCCTGATCGCCGATCGGATCGGCTTCGGGCCGCTCATGCTCTCGGCATTCGTGATGCACCTCGTCTCGGCCGCGCTCACGCTCGCGACGGGAGCCGCATTCGCCGCCGGCGGCAAGCCGCTCGCCTTCCAGTGCCTCTTCTGGGGAATGTTTTTGTTCGCGATCGGCAACGGCATCGCCGAGGCGGTCGTCAACCCGCTCGTGGCCACGCTGTTCCCCAAGAACAAGACGCACTACCTCAACATTCTCCACGCCGGCTGGCCGGGCGGGCTTATCCTCGGCGGGCTCGCGAGTTACTTCATGGCCGGCGGGGCCGACGCGAAGCCCGTCACCTGGCAGGTGCAGATTTCGCTGTTCCTCGTCCCGGTCGTCCTCTATGGCCTGATGATGCTCGGCCAGCGATTCCCGAAGAGCGAAGCCAGCAGTTCAGGGGTGTCGTTCAAGGACATGCTCGGCGAGCTCGGGCTCGTGGGAGCGGCAGTGATCTGCTGCCTTCTCGCGCTGTTCTTCAAGAGCGATCTCGGGCTGCCGCCGATCGTGGCAGCCGGCCTGGCCACGGCGCTCCTGGCGGTGTTCGGCGCTGCCACCGGCTTTCGCTTCGGCCATGTCCTGCTGGCGTTCCTCCTTCTGATCCATGCCCTCGTGGGCTACGTGGAGCTCGGCACCGATTCCTGGATCTCGAAGATCACCGGCACGATCATGGCCAGCCCCGCCAATGGACTGCTGCTGTTCGTGTATACGTCGGGACTGATGTTCGTGCTGCGATTTTTTGCCGGCCCGATCGTGGAGAAGATCTCTCCGCTTGGGTTGCTCGCCGTGTCGGCCCTGTTCGGTGCCGCCGGGCTGACGCTGCTCGGCAATGCCCAGGGTGCGGTGATGTGCGTGATCGCCGCGACGGTCTACGGCATCGGCAAGACATTCCTCTGGCCGACGATGCTCGCGGTGGTGAGCGAGCAGTTCCCCAAGGGTGGAGCGATCACGATCGGTGCGGCCGGCGGTGTCGGCATGCTCTCCGCAGGGTTGCTCGGCGGCCCCGGCATCGGCTTCCTCCAGGACCAGAATGCCTCGGCCCATCTCGCACAGGCGAATGCGGCCGTCTACGAACGCTACAAGGCGCCGAAGGAAAACGAGTTTCTCTGGATGAAGACCGTGGGCCTCGATGGAGCCAAGGTGGGCGTGCTCGAGGACGGCGGCAAGGAGGCCGCGCGGGCGCTCGAACTCATGCGCAAGGAGAATGCCAAGCCGGAGGCGATCGCCGCCCAACAGTCGCTCGTCGATTGGTGGACCGGCGCGCAGGGCTCGGCAGCGGCCGACAAATCGCTCGTCGAGGCGGCCGGCCTGTTCGGCGGCCGACGGGCCCTCACGCTGACGGCGCTCGTGCCGGCCGCGATGTTCGTCTGCTACTCGCTCCTGCTCGGCTGGTTCCGGATGCGGGGCGGCTACCAGGCTCGCGGCATGCATCATTGAGCGGACGACGGCGCCGGCTGCCGTGACGCCAGCTCGATGCGGCGTCTGCCTGCGGCCCGGACGCGCACGCCTGCCGGCAGGTCGATCGCCGCCTGGGCCGGCTCGTCGCCCCGGCCGACGGTCACGATGAGCCAGGCAATCGTTTCATAATGCCGCGCGGCCATGTGCCGCCGCGGCCAGCCCTCCTGCTCCCAGAGCGCGACGAGCAGGTGGCCAAGCAGGTGGATATCAAGTGACGCAAGCGCCGCGGCGTCGAGGACGACGCTGCCATCGGCATGCCGGCGCACATGCGATTCGAGGAGGGCCGTGGCGGCGCTGTCGAGCGCCCCCGCCACGCAGGCCGCCTGCTGCCCGAGCCGCACGAGCGCGTCGGCCGCGGCAGGATACGGGCCATGCACGGCGCGCGCGAGGAGGTCGTGCCGGAGGAAGTTGCGGGCATACCGCGGATCGGCATTCGTGGTATCCTCGCGCCATGCCTCGCCTTCGGTCTCGAGGAAGGCCCGCCCTGCCGCACGCGGCAGCGCAAGCAGCGGTCGCAACAGTGCGACGCCATCGGCGAGGATGCGGCTGGGGCGCATGCCCGAGAGCCCCGCCACACCGGTGCCGCGCAAGGCACGATGCAGGATCGTCTCGGCCTGGTCGTCGGCCGTGTGACCGACTAAGACATGGCGGGCCGCGTGCGCATAGGCGGCGTCGACGAAGAAGTCGTATCGCAGCCGCCGCGCCCGGGCCTCGATTCCTTCCCCACGGCCCTCGGGGTCGTCGCGCACGGCGAGCGCCCGCGACTCGCACGCAACACCCAGCCGAGCTGCGAGATCGGCAACAAACCGGCGATCATCGTCGGCATCTGGCCGCAGGTCGTGGCAGGCGTGCGCCACCACGAGCCGGGCGCCTGGCGGCGCCAGTCGCGCGAGCCCCACCAGCAGTGCCACGCTGTCGGCGCCCCCCGAGACGGCCACGATGGCCGGAGATTCCCACAACCCCACGCGGGGCAAGGCAGCCGAAAGCGCGGCGAGAAACGAATGCATGACGTGGCTCCCCGGCCAAGGATACACGCTTCCGGCCCCGAGTTTTCCGGTCTGCAAGCGGCATTGAGCCGCCCCGGGGGGCCCGACTACCCTCCCGGCCCCGCCGCGGCCGCATCGATGGCCGGCCGGCGGGCACTCACGCGAGGGATCATATGCCCAGCCACACCGCCCGTGCCGTCCATCCGATCGCCCTCCTGGCCCTGGCGATGCTCGTCGCCTGCTCCGGCTGCTCGACCCTCCTCACCGCCGCCTACGTGCTCATGCCCGAGGACACCCCGGCGGAGTTCAAGGGGCTCAAGGGCAAGCACGTGGCCGTGGTCTGCAAGCCGATCGTGGAACTCGAATACGCCGACGCGGGCTCATCGCGGGAACTCGCCGCCGTCGTCGGCTCGCTGATCCGGCAACACGTGCGCAAGTCGCGCATCATCGACCAGCAGGAGGTCGCCCGGTGGATCGACGAGCACGCCTGGGTCGATTATCCAACCGTGGGGAAGGCCCTCGATGCCGACATGGTGGTGGGGATCGACCTCGAGGAATTCCGGCTCCACGAGGGCGTCACCCTCTACCGCGGGCGGGCTACCGCCCACGTCCGCGTGTATGACGTCGCCGCCGGCAAGGTGGTGTTCGAGAAGCGCTACGACGACTTTCAGTATCCGGCCGATGGCGCCATTCCCACGAGCGACCGCACGGAGCCGCAGTTTCGCGGTATGTTCCTCCAGATCCTCGCCGGCCGCATCGCCCGCAGCTTCCACGCCTACGACAGCCGCACCAGCTTCGCCGAAGACAACCTGACCTTCTAACTTCACGCGAAACATCGGCATCCTGCTGCCATGACAGGCGAACGCCTGTCGATATTCGGTCGCTTGAGCTGGCGGAGGGAAAGCCAAGGTTTCCCTCGCCAGCTACAGGCTTGCCATCCGGGCAAGACTCATCGCCGATGGGGATCGGCTCGTTCGACCTCGACGCGCCCAAGCCGGCTTCGGGGGAGCGGCAAAAGTCTCCTCACTCAGGCCGCGGCGGCCCTCGTTCGGGAAGCGTTCACCGACTCCCCCGAAGCCTCCCGTTTCCAGTTGAGGAGGCTTCGGGCTCCCCGTGTCCCGGGAGCCGGCGTATTTGACCAGCGAAGCCATGGATGGCGCAGCGCAGGCAAATCCGAGTGAGCCGGAGCCTGGAGGGCGGAGGCGAACGTCCGGCGACGGGATATGGGGAGCCCGAAGCCGGATTGGGCAAGTCGAGGTCGGATTCCCTATCCGCTGTCGTCGACTGAGTCCGCGTCCAGCCACGGGATCTGCGGAACCCGAAGTCTGGTAGCGCGGTTACAGCCGCTTCGGGTCGCGCTTCAGCTTCGGGGGGCCGAGCATCTTTTTCTTGTCGTCGGCCCGGGCGTTCGGCATGTTCGGGTTGTTGTTATTGCCCTGCATACCCTTCGCACCGTTGACGTCGGTGAACGTCTCCATCCATTCGTAGCCGAGCGGCGTTCGCAGTTCCTCCGCTGCGATCAGGGCCCATGGCGTGCCCGGATGGTCGTTCACCACGCGCATGAGCAGTTCGTTGGCCTGCTTGGCCTGTTTCTCCGTGGCCGAGCCGACCTTCACGGTGTCGCTCGGCACGAGCTTCCAGGTATCGCTCTTCGGGTTCTTGAAGTTCATGCCGAGCGATGCCTGGGCGAGCATCAGGTTGTAGGCGTCGGTTCGCACCTTGACGGCCAGCACCCGGCCGAGGGCGAGATCGTAGCCCGCCTGCCAGCGCTTCTCACGAATCCGCTCGCGGTCCGACAGGCCGCCCTTGAGGAGCTCGTAGAGCGCGTCGATCTTGGGCTGGATCCGCGCGGCGGTCTTCTGGGCTTCGCCAAGGACGTTCTTGAACGAACCCTCGTCCTTCTTCGGAAACGTCATCTCCGGCGATTCCATCGGCTCGACCACGGTCTTGCGGGCCGCCTCCACGAGCACCTGCTTGGCACGGTTGTCGGCGAGCTCCTGCTTCAGCTTGGCCTGCGAGACATAGTCGGGCTGATAGGCACGCATCACATCGGGATCGAAGAAATAGCGCAGTTGCGAAGCCATCGGCGCGACCTGCTCGTTGGTTACGCGGCCCCGGGCTCCGCTGTTGGCGTGCACACGAAAATAGATGCCGCCGGTGTCGGCACAAATCTTCGAGAGGCTGAAGGGGCCGAAGCCGGAATCGATCGCCTCGTCCGCATAGCGGCCGGACCGTACCCGGACGACCTCCGGATAGAGCGTTTCGGGGCCCTGCTCGATCACCACCCACTGTTCTTCCTGCTCGTACTTGGGGTCGAACTCCACGTACTTCATCCGCACCTCGGCGAGGCCGAAGGGCGCCGGCACGCCGACGACATACACGGGAATGCCGAGCGTCACGCAGTACTTCGTGGTGTCGTCTGCCTTGTCCTGATCGTTGCCGACCTCGTCGGTGAACACGACGATCATCACGTTCTTCTTCGGAGCCGACGTGCGGAAGATGCGGGCCGCCTCGGCCGTGCGCCGGATCGCCGTAAAGGTGTTTTCGGAGCCGCTGGGGTCGACTGGAATCGATTCGATCGCCTTCACCACTGCCTCGACCTCGTCGGTCGGCTTCGGGGTGACGAGCGACACGCTCTCCCCAAAAGCCACCACCATGTTCGTGAGGTCGGGTCGGCGGGCCGACGACCGGTTGGCGCCAAGTTCGTCGAACACTCGGTCGAGACGGTCGGCGATCTGCTGCCGCTGGGCCGACAGGCTCACCGACTGGTCGAACACCCAGCACACGACGGTCGGACGCTGGGCGAGTGAGGCGGCGATTTCCGCGGTGAGGTGATCGACGGCGCCGGCCGCCCCTGTCGTGCCGACGCCCACGGAACCCTTGACGACGACCGCGGCGTCGATCGCCTGGGCCGTAGGCAGGGCGTCGACCACCTGCAGCGTCAGATCGCTCGCGAGATCGGGCTCGGCTTCGACCGGCACCACCGAGATTTCCGACAACGTCGGCGCGAGCGACTGGGCCACGGCATCGCTCTGGTCGCTCTCGGCCCCCTCGGTCTCCTGCGGATCGTCGGAGACGGCGATCTCCTGCGGCACGAGTTGCACGTCCTCCTCGACGGCGAGGGGCGCTTCGATCACCGTCACGTTGCGAACCGGCTTGGGCGGCTCACCAAGGCCGGCGAGTGCCAGCCCCAGGAGCACGACCACGTGGATGGCGAGGCTCATCGCCCAGGCCGGAGTATCGCCGTCGAGGGGCCCCTCGTCGTCGGAGAAGAGATCGCTCCACCACGCCTGCGCTCGTTCAACGACGTTCATGCGCACGAAAGAAAGGGGGAAGGACGCGGAGGTCCGACCGTCGGGAGCCATTCCCGCCCGTCGAACCCCGAGCATATATTCGCGTACAAAAGTGTACTCTATTCCTGGGTCGATCGACCGCGATCGACCGAGGAATCAGGCTCTTTTGCCCCCAGGAATGCCTCATGCGGCCAGTTCAACGAGCCACTCCTCTCCGAGCGCCCCGGCCCGCCGTGCTGACGGCGCTGGCGTGCCTGCTGGCAGCCCGCCTTGCCGCCCCGCCCTCCGTCCATGCCGCAGCCGAGGGCAAGCGGTTCGACCTCGAGACCTCCGACGGGGTGACACTGGCGACGTGGTTGTACGAGCCGCCTGAGGATGCCAAGCCACTTGCCACCGTGATCCTCGTGCACGACTTCGAAGGCTCCCACGAGACGGTCGAGCCCCTCGCACTCGCCCTGCGGGATGCAGGCTGTGCGGTCGCCGTGCCCGACCTTCGCGGGCATGGCGCGAGCATCGCCCGCATGCAGGCGGGAGGCCGCGACGACAAGCTCGACATCCACCAGATGCGCAAAGCCGACCTCGAGTTGATCGCGGCCGGCTCCGGCGGGAGGCTCCGCGAGCAGTCGGCGGTGCGCGGTGATCTCGAGACAGTCCATGCATTCCTCGCCTCCCGTACCGGATCGGCACCAGACCGGCTCGTGGTGGTGGGGTGCGGCGCCGGGGCCACGCTGGCCACGCTGTGGACGGCGTCCGATTGGGCCTGGCCACCGCTGGCCAGCGGCCCGCAGGGGCAGCATGTGCGCGCGCTCGTGCTCGTGAGTCCGTCGTGGACCGCGAAGGGCGTCTCGCTTCAGCCCGCACTCGGCAGCGACGCGATCAAGCGCGAGGTTCCCGTGATGGTGCTTGGCGGCACAAACGACCGCGATGCGATCCGCTTCTTCGAGCAGCTCAAACGGCAGCGGCCCAAGGAGTGGTTCGACCAGCGGGCTGGTGCGGAATTCACGAAGGCCAAGGACATCAAGAAACCCGGCGAGGCGACGCTGTTCCTGATGCAGCTCGACTCACCGCTTGCGGCGGAGAAACTGGCGGCCGAAGCCGATGCAGCCGCCCGCATCAAGACGTTTCTCTCGCTCGCACTCGGGGGCGACGACGACCGCTGACTGCGGGGCTGAATGCAGGTCAGGGCAGCCGCAGTTCCATCCCTGCCACGAGGAGGTGCGGGTTGCGGAGGACGTCGCGATTGGCCTCGAACAGCCGGGGAGCCATCGCCCTGTCGCCGTAGAATCGCTGCGCGAGGCTTTCGAGTGTTTCACCCTGGCCGACCCGCACCTTCCCAGGCCGGCGGCCCGGTTCGATCACCTGCCCGGCCTGCGCATTCTGCTGCACGGCCGGCACGCTCCACGCCGGCGGAATCCGCAACTCGAGGCCGATCGGCAGCACGTTTGGGTCGGAGAGGCGGTCACGGTTTACCGACCAGATCGCCTGGGCGCCGCCCGCGTGGCCATACAGGCGGATCGCGATGCTCGTAAGATCGTCGCCGTCACGAACCACATAGGTCGACGTTTCCCCCTGCGGCATGCTCGCCGCACCGCGGGCCATCGCCGCGTTGGCGGACCATGCCACGGCGAGCGGCGGCGGCGCATCGGCGTCGAGCAGTGGAGGGGGAGGCACATCGAGCGTGGATCGGTAGGCCCCGTCGATCGGCGGCGCCGGCCGGGCGAGATCCATGGCCACCGGCGGAAGCGCGCCCGGCGGCGCGGGCGGCCGATAGTCGCCCCGTGGCACGAACGGCGCCGAGGGCGGGGCCTGCATCTCCTGCGACAACGGCTCGGGAAACGCGGGCGGCGCGTTGGCGGGCATCATGTGCGTTGCAGGCGCCGGCAAGACGGGGGCCGCGGGCACCCCGGGCTGGGCCGCCTGCTGCACCCATGCCACCGTCTGCGGCGGCGGGGCCAGGGCACCGCGTCGCCCATGGGCGGCGACGAGATCGGCGACGTACGGCCCCGCCACGATCACGCCGGCGACGAGCATCGCCAGGCCGACCACGAACCGGACCGTTTGCACCACCTTCGACATGAGCGTCCTTCCCGAAGCCGGGCCACGCTCAACTATGCCCCCGATCCGGCCGCCGCGCCCGCGACCGACCCCGCTCAACCATGCCCGGCGCGGCCCCGAGGCCGTCAGGCTGCGTACAGCCCGCAGAGTTTGCCACGACCGGCTGACCGCCCGGCGGCTGGTGGGCCGACTCAGGCCGCCCGGGCCGCGGCCGGAGAGGGCTCCCCGAGCCCGAAGCGGTGCTGCAGCCAGAGCACGATCGGCGATGCGATGTAGATGGTGCTGTAACTGCCGGTGATGATGCCCACGAGCATCGCGAAGGCGAAGGCGTGGATGCCTTGGCCGCCGAAGGCGTAGAGGATCAATGTCGCCAGGAAGGCGGTGCCAGACGTCAGGATCGTGCGGCTCAGCGTTTGATTCACCGCCTTGTCGATCATCGCCGCAGTCACATAGCGCGCCTTGCCGCGCAGTTCACGGAGACGGTCGAAGATCACGATCGTGTCGTTGATCGAGAAGCCCACGATCGTGAGCAGGGCCGCCACCACGTCGAGGCTGATCTTGAAGTCATCGACGAGCGCCCAGCCGAGGGCGGGGGCCACGAACTTGCTGAGAGCCAGGCAGGCCACCGTCACGAGCACGTCATGGGCCAGGGCGACCACCGCGGCCAGGCCGAAGGCCACGTTCTGAAACCGCAGCCATACGTAGAGCACAATCATCAGCAGGCTCGCGAGCAGGGCGTAGACGGCGGTCACCTTCGTGTTGCCGGCCACCTTGCCGCCGATCGAGTTGGCCGAGAGATACACGGGCGTGTCGTTGAGTTTCTTCGCCACCCGCTCGAGCACCTTCCGCGTCGCATCGGGCTCGATCGCCGTGGAGAGGGCCCAGTTGCGGTAGGGCCTGGCGCGGCTCGTCATCCCTTCGGCCTCGAGCTCGAAGGGCGAGCCGCCGAGGTTCTCGGCCTCGAGCGCCGTCTCGATGGTCGAGCGGAGCGTGACGAGGTTGATCTTCTCCGGGAAGTCGAGCGCCGCCACGGTGGTCATGCCGCCGGCCTGCTTCTCCTCAGCCGCCGGCTTCTCGGGCACGGTCGACGTGACTTCGCCGAAGCCCATGGAGTAGGTCTGCAGTTTGCCTGGGAAGGCCTCACGGAGGGCCTTCTCCACGGCGTCGTCGTCGCGGAGCGACGTGTCGATCTTGTAGCGGAGGCCGGGGGCCACGTCGGCCGCCGTCACGGCGCTCACGGCGGCATCGGGCAGGGCGGCCACGGCCTTCCGCACGTCGGCGATGTCGAGCGCCTGATCGGGCTTGAACGCCACCTGCACGCTCGTGCCGCCGGTGAAGTCGATGTCGAACAGGCCCTGACCGCGCTTTGCGGCGGCGGCGAGCCCGAGGAGGATGAAGGCGGTCGAGCCGATGATCGCCGGCACCATCCACTTCACGAACTGGAAGTTGGGCTGGCCGAAGAGCCTGGCCATGGAGAGCGTGGTGATCCAGCGGTTGCGCTCGGCGAGGTCGAACACCACCCGCGAGCAGAACACCGCCGTGAACAGGTTGAGGGTCAGGCCGAGCACGAGCGTCACGGCGAAGCCCTTGAGCTGGTCGGTACCGATCGCGAACAGCACGATGCCGGTGATCAG
Organism: Planctomycetia bacterium; assembly: GCA_046090365.1. Taxonomy (GTDB): domain Bacteria; phylum Planctomycetota; class Planctomycetia; order Pirellulales; family UBA1268; genus RGVT01. The sequence goes on along the minus strand of JBJSZP010000251.1, from coordinate 3,896 downwards.
GGTCGTGAGGTTCGAGTCGATGATCGTGGAGAGGGCCCGCTGGAAGCCGTTGCGGATCGCGGTGCGCACGCCGGCGCCGCGGTCGATCTCCTCGCGCATGCGCTCGTAGATGAGCACGTTGGCGTCCACGGCCATGCCCACGGAGAGCACGAGGCCGGCAAGGCCGGCGAGCGTGAAGGCAGCCTTGATCGAGATCATGAGGGCCAGCACGAGCACGATGTTGAGCAGCACCGCGAGGTCGGCCACGAGCCCGGAGAAGCGGTAGTAGAGGAGCATGAACGTGAGCACCACGATCGTGGCCAGGAGCATCGCCCGCGCGCCGGAGCGGATCGTGTCGGCCCCGAGCTGGGGGCTGATCTTCTGCTCGCTGATCGGCTCGCTCTGGAGGGCGGCCGGCAGGCTGCCGGCGTTGAGCACGCCCACGAGGAAGTCGACGTCGGCCTGCTTGAAGCTGCCGGTGATCTGGCCGTCGCCCGAGATGGCGCTGCGGATCGTGGGGGCGGAGAGGAGCGTGTCGTCGAGCACGATGCCCAGCCGGCTCGTGAGCCGGTTGGCCGGGTCCGGGAGGTTTTGCCCCGTGAGCGTGCCGAACAGGGCCGCGCCGGCCGAGTTGAACGAGAAGTTCACGCACGGCTGGAGGTTGTTGTCGTAGCTCGCCGCGGCCCGCGAGAGGAAGCCGCCGGTGACATTGAACCGGTCGAGCACGACGAGCACCTCCACGCGGCCGTCGGGCATCGTGCGGGTGACGAGGCCGCGGTCTTCGGCCGGGTTCATCTTCGCCGTGTCGAGCTGCACCCAGCGGCCGATCGGGTTGGTGCCGTCGAGCACCGTGGTGCCCGAGGCGTTGGTGCCGAGCTCGATCACGCGCTTGTGCCGGGGGTCTTCGGGGTTGGCCGTGATCCGAAACTCGAGCACGCCCGCACTCGACACGATCCGCTTGATGAGATCGACCTCCGCCTGGTCGACGTCGGGCACGATCACCTCGAGCTGGTCGAGGCCGTAGCGGCGCACGGTCACTTCCTTCTGCCCGCCGGGATTCACCCGCCGGCTGACGGCGGCCACGAGTTTGTCCATGTCGATCGAGGCCGCGCCCGCCGCGTCGCCCTCGGCGGCCTTCTGGGCCTGCTTCGCAGCGTCGACCTCGTAGACGAGGATCACGCCTCCCTTGAGATCGATGCCCAGCCGCGGCGGCCAGCCGAGCACGTTGACAGCGATGCCGGCCGTGAGCGCCACGAGCACCGCGGCGATCCGGGCCCACATGTCGCTCGCCCGAAACTGCTTGGCGAGGAGCCAGGCCACGAACGTGGGCACGCCGATCACGGCCAGCGTGAGCAGCCAGAGGAACCATCCCTCCCGCCACACAGGCGGCAGCGCGGCGGCCGGGGCCGCGGCGGCTGCGGCCGTACCCGTCGCGGCGGCGACGGCATCGGCCTGGGCGAGAAGGAAGCTCGTGACTGGGAAACTGTCCATGGCGATGTCCATCCTGTTCGAGATCGGCCTGTTCGAGATCGGTCGGGGTCCGGAGCGGCTCTAGGCTCCGGGCGAGGAACTCTCCTCCGCGTCGGAGAGCACCTTCTGGATGCTCGCGAGCGTCACGGTGAGCCGGACGTTCTCCGACTCGTCCACCTTGAGCGACACCCTGTCGGCCGCGCGGTCCACGTTGGCCACGGTGCCGTAGATGCCCGCCGTCGTGAGCACGCGGTCGTTCTTCTTGAGGCCGGCGAGCAGTTCCTGCTGCTTGCGCATCCGCTCCCGCTCCGGCTTGTAGAGCATGAACCACGCCACCACCATCACCAGCACGAACGGCAGGTAGGAGACGAGCAGTTCGATGGGGCTGGGCTGTTGCTGCATGGGGAGGTGGAGAATCCGCAGGGGGGGCGAAAACCGGCAAATGTATCGGCCCCCGTGCGCCACGGACAAGGGCAGACCGGCATCTGGCCGCGGCGAAAAGATCGCGGCCCGCCCGCCTTCGGCCGGCTACTCGCCCACGGCCGTGAACCGCGGCACGAGGTCGGCGGCCACGGCTGCGAACTCGCCCGCCACGATCGCCGCCCGCAACCGCGCCATGAGCCGCTGGTAGAACGTGAGGTTGTGGATCGAGGCCAGCACGGGCCCGAGCATCTCGCCGGCCAGGAACAGGTGGCGGATGTAGCTGCGGCTGTGGCGGCAGGCGAGGCAGGGGCAGCCCTCCTCGAGCGGCCGCTGGTCGGTGGCATGGCAGGCGTTCCGCAGCCGCACCTGCCCGGCGAACGTGTAGACAAGCGAGTTGCGGCCGCACCGCGTGGGGAGCACGCAGTCGAACATGTCGATCCCGGCCGCGACGGCGTGGACGATGTCCTGCGGCTGCCCGACGCCCATCAGATACCGCGGCTTGTCGGCCGGCAGGTGGGGCGTGGTCGCGCGGAGCGTCTCCACCATCGCCTCCGGGCCCTCCCCCACGGAGAGCCCGCCGACGGCGTAGCCCTCGAACGGCAGCCGCCGCAGCGCCTCGGCGCTTTCCTGGCGCAGTTCCGCATCGAGCCCCCCCTGCACGATCCCAAACATCGCCTGCTCGCGCCGCGTGCGGGCGTCGAGGCACCGCTCGGCCCAGCGGAGCGACCGGCGCATGGCGCCTTCGACACGCTCCCGATCCGCGGGCAGCGCCACCACCTCGTCAAGTTGCATCGCCACGTCGGCCCCGAGCCGCTCCTGGATATTCACCGCCGCCTCAGGCGTGAGGTCGATGGCCGAGCCGTCGAGGTGCGAGCGGAAAAACGCCCCCTCCTCCGTCACCTTCACCTGCTGAGCGAGGCTGAACACCTGAAACCCGCCGGAGTCGGTGAGCGTGGGGCCGTTCCAGCCCATGAAGGCCGCGAGGCCGCCCCCCTGCTCCACCACCGCCTCGCCCGGCCGCAGGTGGAGGTGATACGTGTTGGCGAGGATCATCCCCGCGCCGGTCTCGGCAACGCGGCCGATATCGACGCCCTTCACGCTCGCGAGTGTGGCCACGGGCATGAACAGCGGCGTCGCCACGCTGCCGTGCCAGGTGGAAAGCCTGCCGGCCCGCGCCGGGCCGTCCGTCGCCTCGATCGTGATTCCAAACCCGGGCTGCATGGAACCAGACTACCGGCTGCCGGGCCGCCGGCGAATGACCGGCGGTTCTCCGCCAGGGGCCGCGCGAAGTCGCCTAGAAGATTCCCAGGGCCTCGAGCGAGTAGCGGACGACGAGGCCGGCGACCACCACGCTCACCATGCTCATGAGCTTCACGAGGATGTTGAGGCTCGGGCCGCTCGTGTCCTTGAACGGATCGCCCACCGTGTCGCCCACGACCGCGGCCTTGTGGGCCTCAGTGCCCTTGCCGCCGTGCACGCCGCTCTCGATGTGCTTCTTTGCGTTGTCCCAGGCGCCGCCCGCGTTGGCCATGAACACGGCCACGCAGAAGCCGGTCGTGAGGCCGCCCACGAGCAGGCCCATCACGCCGCCCACGCCGAGCAGCAGTCCCGTGACGATCGGCACGAGGAGCGCGAGCAGCGACGGCAGCACCATCTCCTTCTGGGCCGCCTTCGTGCTGATCGCGACCGGCGCGGCGTAGTCGGGCATGTCGGTGCCCTGCATGATCCCCGGCTTCTCGCGGAACTGGCGGCGGACCTCCTCCACCATCCCCTTCGCGGCCCGGCCCACAGCCTTCATCGTGAGGGCGCAGAACACGAACGTGCTCATGGCGCCGATGAACAGGCCGACGAGCGTCTTGGGGTTCATGAGCGTGACGTCGTAGTGCCGCATGTAGTCGGCCATCCGGGCCTTCTTCACGGCCACGATGCGGTTCGACTTCTCGAGCTCCTCGAGGGCCGCGGCTGACGGGGCATTCTCAACGAGCGTCTTGGCCCCGAGCTTGTCGAAGTCGGGGATCGCCTTA
>JBJSZP010000250.1:0-4206 GCA_046090365.1 Planctomycetia bacterium | reverse complement strand
GCGACGAGGCCGAGCATCTCGCGGGTCGCGGCGACGACCTCGGGCGTGGGCAGGTTCACCCCCAGAGGACGCGTCTCGCGGACCTCGATCCGCCCCAGGCTCCGGCCGGAGCCGGCCGGCACGCTCACGAGGCCCGCCACGTCGTGCGCCGCGAGGAGATCGGGCCCGAGTGCCGCGACGACCCCCGCCGCGAGGCCCGCAGCAGCCTTGCCGCCGCCCACCACGATCACCCGCTCGGCGGCTTGGGCAGCCGCGCGGAGGGCGGCGGCCTGGCCGGCCACGAGCCGCTCCGGTTCGACCGCGCGGAGCGCCGCCCGCCAGATCGCCTCGGCATCCCTCCGCAGCGGGCCCATCACTCCTCCGGCAGGGGTGGGCCCTGCTGCGGATAGTTTTTGGGATCGAACCGTGACAGGTCGATGCCCCCCTTCGACTCTTCCTCGAGGAGCTTCACGCGCATCTCGAGCCGCTCGAGCCGCCGGGCGAGCAGCGCCGGGCTCTCGGCCGAGGGCGCGAGCGGCGCCGGCCGCGGCACCATGGGATAGCCGAGCTGCCGCTGCAGGGCCGCGAAGAAGAAGAGCGGATCCTTGCCGCGGTTGGCCCGGGCGATCCGCCCCTCCTTCTCGCCGAACAGGATCACGCGATCGGGCCCGGTGTCGGTGCGGCCGCTCACGAGCGCGTCGCGCTTCTCGATCCGCCAATACTCGGGGCTCCGCACGTAGACGAGATCGGCGAGATCGACGAGCCCCACCTGCCGGCCCACGGTGGCGATCCACGTCTTCCACTCGCCGTCGAACATGCCATCGTCGGCCACGGCGGCGAGGCCCTGCGCGTAGTCGAGGCGGTTGCGCGACAAGCACTCGAAGCGGTAGAAGAACAGCCCCTGCGGCGTCGCCTGCTCGGCGCGGTAGGCCGCCTCGCGCTCGAGGATGGCCAGCGCCGTGTGCATGTCGAACCGCCCCCCTTCCTCCTCCGCCTGCCGCATGATGAACGTCTGGAACGCGGAGAAATAGTGCGGCAGCCGCGACATCGCCGTGGAGAGCGTGCCCACGAGCTTGAGTTCGCCCACGAGGTAGTCGATCGCCAGCGGCAGCTTCGAGGTCGCGAGCACCTCCTGGCCGATCGAGGCGAGGGCCTCCTGGGCGGCCACGCCGGCGGTGATCCGCTCGGCGAGCACCCGGAACAGGTAGGCCTGTTCGATGTATTCCTCACGGTCGAGCATGGAATGGACACTCTGGGCCGGGGATTCTCCGGGGCGGCCCACTGGGGCGGCCCCGGAACCATCCTATAATTGATCGCGACCATGCCCCACCGCTTCTCCACGATCGAGGCCGCCGTCGCCGCCATCCGCCGCGGCGAGATGGTGATCGTCGTCGACGCCGAGGACCGCGAGAACGAGGGGGATTTCGTGTGTGCCGCCGAGAAGGCGTCGACCGAGATCGTGAACTTCATGATCCGGCACGGCCGCGGCCAGGTGTGCATGCCGATCCTGCCCGACGTGGCGCGGCGGCTCGACCTGCCGATGATGGTGGAGGCCAACTCCACGCCCCTCGGCACCGCGTTCACCGTGCCGGTGGACCACGTCACCTCGCGCACCGGCATCACCGCCGCCGAGCGGGCCACCACGATCCTCGCGCTCCTCGACCCCGAGAGCCGGCCGACCGACTTCGTGCGGCCGGGCCATCTGTTTCCGCTCGTGGCGAAGGAAGGCGGCGTGCTCCGCCGGGCCGGACACACCGAGGCGGCCGTGGACTTGGCACGGATGGCGGGCCTCCAGCCGGCCGGCGTGCTCTGCGAGATTCTCGACGAGTCAGGCAACCGCGCCGACCGCGAGGCGCTCTTCGCCCTCGCCCGTGAGCACGGCCTCGAGATCATCTCGATCGAGGAGCTCATCCGCCACCGCCGCACCCGCGAGAAGCTCGTCGAGCGGATCGCCGAGGCCGACCTGCCGACGAAGTGGGGCCGGTTTCGCATCATCGCCTACGGCGTGAAGTTCGAGCCGCAGCAGCCGATCGTGCTCGTGCTCGGCGACCTCGAGAAGGTGGCCGCGCCGCTCGTGCGGCTGCATTCGTCGTGCTTCACCGGTGACCTGCTCGAGAGCCTGCGCTGCGACTGCGGTGACCAGCTCCACATGGCCCTCGACATGATCGGCCGCGAGGGTGCGGGCGTGCTCGTGTATCTGCCGCAGGAGGGCCGCGGCATCGGCCTCGTGGAGAAGATCAAGGCCTACCAGCTCCAGGACCAGGGGCTCGACACCGTGGAAGCGAACATCGCGCTCGGCTACAAGGCCGACTCCCGCGACTACGGCGTCGGCATCCAGCTGCTCAAGGATCTGGGCCTCCGGCAGGTGCGGCTGCTCACGAACAACCCCAAGAAGACCGACGCCTTCATCTACGGCGGGTTCGATCTCGAGGTGATCGACCAGGTGCCGATCCTGCCGCCGGTGCACGAGTTCAACGAGCGCTACCTCGCCACGAAGCGCGACAAGCTCGGCCACGCCTTCCCGGAGCCCGGCCACTCCGAGCGCGCCGGCCGCCTGCCGGATTGACCGGCCGGCATCGACGGCCGTAGCATCACGCTTCCCTCCCTCTCCCTCCGGGAGAGGGCCGGGGTGAGGGTGCCCTGTGGAGATGCATCGACGGCACCCTCACCCGGCCTTCGGCCGGCCTCTCCCGTAGGGAGAGGCGACGGGCGGGGGACAGCCACGAACAGGCGATCCCGAGTGGGAGAAGCCCGCGGAGAGCACGGATGGAACGCGCCGGTCGTGTCGGGAATGGTGCGGAATGGCGCCTGGAGCGCTGCGCGGCGACGATCGTGCCTGCCGTGCTCGTAGCACTGGCGGGCTGCGGCCGGCGCGAGTCCGATCCGCTGGCGAGCGTCAAGCCCGAGCCGGTGGCTGTGCAGGCTGCCCGCGCTGCGCCGGTCACGCCGCCGGCCGAGCGGCTGCTCGAGCCTTTCGCCCCGCCCACGCTCGAGGCGCTCGACCGCGACGCCAAGTGGATCGACCGGCCCGTCCGCGACGGCCTCACGATGCTCCGCGACGAGCTCGCGAAGGAGCCGGCGACGGCCACTGCGGCTGAGGCCCTCGCGCTCGCGAATGATTCCCCAGAGGCGAACCTCAAGATCCTGTCGGCGCTCGGGCGGCTCCCGGAGCCGGGCCAGGCCGACCCCGACGCCCGCATCGATCGGCACGTCACCGGCGACCTCGGCAGCACGAATCCCATCATGATCAGCACGTCGGCCGAGTTCGACATCCTCGGGCTCACGGGGTTCGGGCTGTTTTCGTTTGACCGCAAGCTCGAGCCCTTCGCGTCGAGCGAGACGGTCGCCTCCTGGCAGACGAGCGCCGACGGCCTCTACGACAAGGTCGTGCTCCGCGACGACCTCGTGTGGAGCGACGGCAGGCCGATCACGGCCCACGACATCGCCTTCACCTACCAGGTGATCATGGACCCGCGTGTGCCGGTGCCGGCCGTCCGCAGCGGCACCGACCAACTCCGCTGGGTGCATGCCTACGACGACCGCACGGTGGTGTTCTTCCACAAGGAGCCGCTGGCCACGAACGTGTGGAACATCAACTTCCCGGTCCTCCCCAAACACGTCTACGAGAACACCTGGGAGAATGACCCCACGCTCAAGGACAGCGCCGAGCATGTGAAGCTCGAGCAGGCGCCCGTGTCGGGCGGGCCCTACGAGATCGTGGAGCGGCAACGCGGCCAGCAGATCGTGCTCCGGCGGCGCGGAAGCTGGTCGAGCGTGCGCGGGAAGCAGGTGCGCGAGCCGCCTTATTTCAAGGAAGTGCGATTCCGGATCATCGAGGATCCCAACACCTCCCTCCTCGCGCTCAAGAGCGGCGAGATCGACGAGATGGTGCTCCTCCCCGAGCAGTGGACCACGCAGACCAAGGGGGCGGATTTCTACAAGCGCAACACGAAGGCCACGGCGCCGGAGTGGGTGAGCTTCCACTTCGGCTGGAACATCGACACGCCCTTCTTCGCCGACCGGCGCGTGCGCCGGGCCATGACCTACGCCTTCGACCACGACGCGATGCTCGACCGGCTGTGCTATGGCCTCTACACGCCGGCCACGGGGCCGTTTCACGAGACGTCGTGGATGGCCCCCAAAAAGAAGCTCGCCCCCTCGAAGCAGGACCTCGACAAGGCCGAGGCCCTCCTCGACGAGGCCGGCTGGACCGACCACGACAACGAC